>DASWJQ010000056.1:0-16925 GCA_036397095.1 Anaerolineales bacterium | reverse complement strand
TTGAGATCGATCCGGCCACGTACACAGTGGTGGCTGGCGAGCTCCTGGGCGAGTCACTGGCAGTGCTGCAATGGCAGGTGCCCGGCGAGAGTTTCTGGGCGCTCTCGCCAGATACCGGCGGCCCGACCTTGGTCACAATTCCCTAGCTATGGGAGGCAGGTCCATGCATCGAATCGGGTCCGTTCTTGCGCTGAGCCTCCTTGCCAGTGTCGCTTGCGGCCTGCCCGGGATGGACGCGACCGTTGTGCAATCGGTCGAGACCCAGGTGGCAGCAACGTTGACGGCCTTGGCCAGCCCGGACACCCTCAGCGTCGACCCAACCGACGCTCCCCCGCCCACGACCGCAACACCACCCGACGACCTGGCCCCGCCCGCCGGCGTCGTGGAGCTGACGGTGGTTTACGTCAATGGAGGCAGCCCGTGGATCTACCGGCCCTCGACCGGCGCCATGCAGCTCAGCCCGGCGACCAATGTCTATGACGTCTTGATCTCCGACGACGGCCAGTTGGTCGTCTTCCTTAGTCAGGAGACAGCCGGCGGTGTCACGCAACCGACCGGCATCCGCAGCATTGCCGCCGACGGCACTGGCGAAGTCTGGTTGGTCACGCCGGAACAGCTCAATGCGCTCTACCCACTGGGCGCGTTCGTGCGCAACGACTTGAGCTCGATCGCCTTTATCCCCGGCAGCCATGATCTGCTGCTCAATACCCGAGTGGTGCACGAAGGACCTGGGCTTTCGAAATACAACGACTTGTTGCGGCTCAATGGCGATAGCGCTGCGTTGACCACCCTACTGACGCCTGAGAACGGCGGTGATTTCAGCATTTCGCCGGACGGCAGCCGGGTGGCCATCGTGCGGCCCGATGATCTACGTTTGGCCAACACCGACGGCACCAACCTGTCGGCGTCCCTCGTCAATTACACTCCGCTGATCACCTATAGCGAGTACTTGTTCTATATCCTGCCGATGTGGGCCCCTGATAGCAGCCAGCTTGGCGTCGTCGTGCCGTCGGCCAACATCCTGGAAGAAAATCCGACCGGAACCATTTACACCATCACGGCCGATGGCGCCGCCGTCAACGCACTGGCAACTTTCGATGGAGACTTCTTCGCCGTTGAACGCAGCGGCCGCAGCGGCCTGGCGCCGACCTTTTCCCACGCCGCCTTGCGGCAATCAGGACCCAACCCGCGGGACATGTTGTTGGCGCCGCTCCCGGGCGGCCCCCCGGCTTCGTATGCCATGGACTACAGCGAGTGGCAGGGCTGGGCACCCGGCGGCAACCGCTTTGCCTTCAGCACCGGTGCCCCGCTCAACATCCAGCTCGGGACCGTAGGTGGCGCCCCGGCGCCGCTGGTCAACGGGGATGACTTGCGCTGGATTTCGGACGATCAGTTCCTGTACTTGGCGGGGTCGATGGGCGCCTGGACACTTCGGTTGGGTACCGTAGGTGGCGGCACGGTGGATATCGCCAGCCCGGCCGGCGACTTCATCGCTTACGACTTCATTGCACCTTAGGAAGATTCGGCTCGCTGCGAACTCTGGCGCAGCATGACCGCCAGGTGTTCATTGGTGTGCGCAAGCTGATGCACGAGCCCGGCCAACCCTCGCACCCGCCGGAAATAAGTCGGCATGGCCTCCGGCTCTTCAACCTCTTCGAATCCAAACTTCCGGTAAAGCGACGCCAGCGACGAGCGGCACATTAACCATAGTTCGTCCGGTCCTCGGCCGATCAGTGCCTCGATCAGGCGCCGGCCCAGCCCTTCGCCCCGCAATCGCGGGACGACGGCCAACGAGGCCAGCTCCACCGTGCCATCGCGGTGCTGTTTCAGCTGGCCGCAACCGACCACCACACCCGAAAGTTCCACGGCGACGGTGAAGCGGCGCCAGTTCAGCCCCAGCGGGTTGATCCCGGCCTGGCGGATGAGTCGATGGATGGCAGGTTGATCGTCTTCAATCGCTGGACGAATCTGAATGGATAACAATGGATGGGACCGGGCGGCATGCGGCGGCAACTTACTCAGCCAGCAGCTCCTCGAGCACCTGGCGCGCCAGCTGCGGATTGGCTTTACCGCCGGTCTGGCGCATCAGCTGACCGACAAACCAGCCGATCAACGTCTGCTTGCCGCCCCGATAGTCCGCCACCTGCTCGGGGCTGGCCTCCAGAGTCCGGCGAGCTAACTTGACCAATGAGTCGCGATCCGACACCTGACCCAGTCCCTCGCGCTCGACGACCTGCCGCGGAGACTCGCCCGATTCCTCGGTTCGCTCGACAAGTTCCTTGGCCGTCGTCATGTTGATTTGCTCGTCGGCCAACATGGCCAGGATTTCGGACAAATGCTCCGGCCGCAGCTGGAGTCCGCCTGCGCTGACACCCTTCTCCCGGATCAGACGCAGTACATCATTCATAAGCCAATTCGAGACGACTTTGACGTCGTGGCCACCGGCTGCAACGGTAGCTTCAAAGAAGTCGGCCAGGCTGCGCTCTTCGGTCAGAATCTCGGCGTCGTAGGCCGGCAGGCCGTAGGCCTCGATGAAACGGGCCCGGCGAGCCAAGGGCAGCTCGGGCAACTGCTGCTTGATGCGCGCCAGCCAGGCCTCATCGATGTGCAGCGGCAACAGGTCCGGCTCACGGAAGTAGCGGTAGTCGGCTTCGGTCTCCTTGGACCGCATCTTGCGCAGCGTGCCGCTGTCCTCATCCCACTCGAGCGTCCACGGCTCGACCTGGCCACCGCTTTCGACGACGGTCACCTGGCGGGCGATCTCGGTTTCGATCGCCTGGCGCACGGCCTCGATCGAATTGACATTCTTGATTTCGGTCTTGGTGTTGAGCTGATCGGAGCCAACCGGCCGAATGGACACGTTGGCGTCACAGCGCAGTTGGCCGCGCTCCATATCCGCGTCCGACACATCGAGCCACCGCAGCAGCTGCCGCAGCCGGATTAGGTAGGTGGCGGCCTCATCGGCCGAGCGCAAGTCGGGTTCGGTCACCATCTCGACCAAGGGCACACCACAGCGGTTGAAGTCGATCAAACGCTGGTCAGTCTGATGCACGGTCTTGCCAGCGTCCTCTTCCAGATGAAGCTTGGCAATGCGCACTTTGAGGCTGGCGCCATCCGCCAGCGGCAGCACCATCAAGCCGCCGCGCGCCAGCGGCTCGTCGTACTGGCTGATCTGGTAGCCCTTGGGCAAGTCTGGATAGAAGTAGTTCTTGCGGGCAAAATAGGAAACCGGCTGCAGCTCGTCAACCGACATCGCCAACGCCAACAGCATGGCCTGCTCGACGGCGCGTTCATTGATCGCGGGCAGGACGCCCGGCAGGCCGGTGCATACCGGGCAAATGTTGCTGTTGGGCGGATCGAACCACGAGTCGGCCCGACAACCACAGAAAATCTTACTCTCCGTCTTGAGCTGAATGTGGGTCTCCAGACCGATGACGGGCTCGTATTCGTTCACGGACCCACCTCGGCCAGCACCATAGGCCGCTGGGAGCGCCAGGCGTCGTCGGCGCTGATCTGCTCCCAGGTCCGGCCGATGCGCAGCAAGGTCGCCTCGCTGAAGTCGGCACCCAGCAGTTGCAGCCCGATCGGCAGCCCGTCGGCGCTGAGGCCCGCCGGAACCGACACGCCGGGGATGCCAGCATGATTGGCCGGGACGGTCAGTGCATCGGCGTATTGCATGACGACCGAGTCGCCATAGACCGCTCCCAGCGGGAAGGCGGTGGTTGGGGTCGTGGGTGTCAACAAGGCGTCCAGCCGGTAGTCGCCGGCCGGATTAAACACCTCTTCGAAGTCCCGCCGGATCAGCGTGCGCACACGAAGTGCCTTCTCGTAGTAGGCCATTTCGTACTGCTCGGCCGAAACGTACATCCCCATCAGAATGCGGAGTTTGACCTGGGTGCCAAAACCTTCCCCGCGCGACTTGCGGTACAGCTGGTGCAAGTCGGCCACCGGATCGGCCGTGCGATGGCCATACTTGACCCCGTCGTAGCGGTGCAAATTGGAGGCCGCCTCAACCCGCGAGATGACGAAGTAGGCCGGAATTGCCAGATGCGTGTTAGACAGGGGGACATCTTCGACGATCACGGCGCCGGCTTGGGCCAGTCGCTCGGCCGCTTGCCGGATGGTGGCTTCGATATCCGGATCAATGGGCCGCGTTTCAATTTCGCCGCCACCGACTGGCGGAGCCACAATTCGGAAGTAGTCCGACGATAGACCAATGCGCATACCTGCGACGCCGGCTTCCAGCCTCTCCGAATAATCCGGCACGGGTGCGGCGGCCGTGGTCGCGTCGCGCGGGTCACGCCCGGCCATAGCCTGCAATGCCAGGGCGACGTCGGTCACGTTGCGGGCGGCCGGTCCGGGGCAGTCTAGCGATGAGGCGAAGGCAATCAACCCGTAGCGCGAAACCCGCCCATAGGTCGGCTTCAGGCCAACCACACCACAGAAGGCGGCGGGCTGGCGGATCGACCCGGCGGTGTCTGTCGCCAGGGACAGGGCGGATTCACCGGCAGCCACGGCCGCCGCGCTGCCGCCGGAGGAGCCCCCCGGGACGTGCGTCGGCCTCCAGGGATTGCCCGGCGGGGGCAGGAACGCAGTTGATTCGTTGGACGAGCCGAAGGTGAACTCGTCCAAATTGACTTTGCCAATGACGACGGCGCCGGCCGCCTCCAACCGCTCGACAGGCGTAGCAGAGTACGGCGCCACAAAGTTGGCCAGAATGCGTGATGCGGCCGTCGACGGGGTGCCGCGGACACAGAAGATGTCTTTCACCGCCAACGGCAAACCGGCCAATGGGCCCGGATCCTCCCCGGCGGCCACCTTTTGGTCGATCGCCGCAGCGGCCGCCAGCGCGCGTTGGCGATCGGCCAATAGAAAAGCGTGGATGAACTGTTGGTCGTCGGGCTGCGGTTCGGCGCCGAGCGCCGGCCGCCGGCCATCAACCTGCTCGATACGCTTGAAGGCGGCCTCAACCACCTCCACCGCCTTCAGGCTGCCACGACGAACCTCGGCCGCCACCTCGTGGCCCGGTCGGTCGGCCAGACTCATTTGAGTTCCTCGTGCGGAATGTCGGGCACGACCAGGTAGCGGTCCTGAACCTGAGGGGCGCCCTCGAGAATTTCGTCTGCCAGCGGGGAGCCGGTGATTTCGTCCTGCCGGATGGGGGGTCGAATCGCCGGGCCATAGGGCACGCCGTGTGAAGTGATCGGCAGCTCATCACCGATCTCCATCGCCTCCAACTGGCGAATCGCCTTCAGTTGACCGTTGAGCTCAGACCTGAGGTAGTCGCGCTCTTGCTCCGTCAATTCGAACTGGGCCAACCTGACCAGGTGGGCGAACACCTCGGCGGTGATGGGCCCGTCGGCTGGATTGGGCATTGTCAGGGGAACCTCCACGGGCGTAGGCGCGTCATTGTACTCTTTGGCGCGGGGCGGGTCAAAACGCCGGTGCCAGCGGCTTATTTGCCCTCCGAAATAGGCGCAAGAGCGCATGCTATAATCGCCGCCAACCCCAGACACTCGCCCGGAGGAAGCGCAGATGGCCTTGTCTCAAACCGTTGAGACCGGTCCGAATCTTCAACTCGGCGAAGAGCACCGCATGATCCAGCAGGCGGCCCGCGAGTTCGCCCAAAACGAGATTGCACCGATCGCCGCCGAGTTCGATGAATCCGGCGAGTTTCCCTACGACACCATCCGCAAGATGGGCGCCATGGGGTTCATGGGGATCGAGGTTCCCGAGGAGTATGGCGGCGCCGGGCTTGACACGCTGTCTTACGTGCTGGCGTTGTCCGAGATCTGCCGGGCCGATGCCGCCCACGGCACAATCATGTCGGTCAACAATTCATTGTTCTGCTATGCACTCTTGCGCTTTGGCACCGAGGAGCAGAAAGAGAAGTTTCTGCGCCCGGTCGCTTCCGGCGAAGCCATCGGTGCCTACTCGCTGACCGAACCGATGTCCGGCTCCGATGCCGCCACCATGCGGTCGCGGGCGGTCCGCCAGGGTGACAATTACATGATCAACGGCCGCAAGTCATGGGTCACCAATGCCCCGGCGGCCCAATTCGTCCTGCTCTTCACCATGACCGATCCGGACAAAGGACACCGCGGCATCACGGCTTTCTTGGTTGACACGGATCAGGATGGCTTTAGCCTGGGCAAACCGGAGCCCAAGCTGGGCATCCGCGCCTCGGCCACCTGTGAGATCCTGTTCGAGGACTACCGCTGTCCTGCCGACAGCCGCCTGGGCGAAGAGGGCGAGGGATTCAAGATCGCCATGACCGTACTCGATGCCGGCCGCATTGGGATCGCCGCCCAGGCATTGGGCATCGCCGAGGCAGCCTATCTGGCCAGCCTCCAATACGCCCGTGAGCGTGAGGCCTTTGGCCAGAAGATCGGTGAGTTCCAGGGCATCGCTTTCAAACTGGCGGACATGAAAACACGGCTGGAAGCCAGCCGGCTGTTGGTCTACCAGGCAGCCTTGGCCAAGCAGAACACCAAGGGCAGCGATGAGCGTTTCACCCTCGAAGCCTCGATGGCCAAACTGTTCGCCTCTGAGACCGCCATGTTCTGCGCCCATCAAGCCGTCCAAATCCACGCGGGGATGGGCTACTCCAAAGAACTGCCGGTCGAGCGCTACTTCCGCGACGCAAAAATCACTGAGATCTATGAGGGTACCAGTGAGATACAACGTCTGGTGATCTCGCGCACCGAGCTCGACCTGTAACCGGCGCACTGCCCCGCTCACCAATCGACCACCCATCCAACCGCCCGTGCGGTGCTAGACTATTGCAGGGTAATCCGCTGGCCTGGCCAGCGGGTTGCCTGGGGGCATCGACATGCCACGGCCTCATCTCAGGGGATTACGGGTCATGACAAGCAACTCCGCAGCAAACCCGATTCAGCCTGACTCCGAGCTTTCAATGCCTGAGGCTCGCCTGCTTCTGCTGGCAACCGGGATTAGCGCCCTGACGGTGTGGAGCAGCCTGCGGGCCGCCCAGGCGTTGTTCCCGTCCCCCCCACTTGCGGTCACCATCAACGCCATTCTGGCCGCCGTCTTGGCGGCTGTCGTCATCGCCTGCCTGACACAACGTGCGGTCCGCCAACGCTGCCTGGGTTGGTTTGAACGCTACAGCCGCTGGCTTCAACTCGACACCATCGACGCCTACTTGATCAGCGTGTCCCCATTGCTCAGCCTGGCGGCATGGACAGCTGCCGGTCTCAACCGTGAGCTGCTGTTTCCCGGCGTCTCGATTGGCTTGTGGGCCGCCGCGCTTCTGGCTGTAGTTAAGGTCGGATTGGCCGAACGGACGCACTACAACCCGGAGGCGGGCTGGGACCGCTTTGAGATCGGCTATCTGGCAGCCGTCACCCTGCTTGCACTCCTGGCGCGGGCGTTATTTGCGAGCCAAATCCCCTGGCTGCTGACGGGGGACGAGGGCTCGATGGGGCTCAGCGCACAGGAGTTTCTGAAGGGAACCTGGAACAGCCCATTCAACACCGCCTGGTATTCGTTCCCCTCCCTCTACTTTGTTCTGCCAGCCGCCTCCATCGGGCTGCTTGGCAATACGATCTTTGCACTGCGCCTGCCATCGGCAATCGCCGGGGCGTTGACCGTGCTCTGCCTCTACGTCTACGCCCGCCGCACCTTTGGTCGGGGACCGGCCATGATCGCTTCTGCGGTGCTGGCTGGCTTTCATTTCCATATTCACTTCAGCCGGTTGGCCCTCAACAACATCTGGGACGGGCTGTTCTTTGTGATCTTCGCCGGCTCGCTGTGGTCGGCCTGGAAGAGTGAGCGCACGAGCGCCTTCGTCTGGCCCGGTCTGGCGATGGGGATTTCGCTGTACTTCTACGTAACGGCCCGTATGATCCCACCGATCTTAATCGCCTGGCTGGGCGTCGCCCAGATCCTTGACCGGGCCGGTCTGCGGCGCCGACTGCCTGGGCTGGTGGTTCTGCTGTTGGCCAGCCTGGCGGCAGCCCTGCCGCTGGTGGTCTACTTCCTGCACAACACGCCCGAATTCCTAGCGCCCATGAGCCGGGTAGGGTCATTGGCTGGCTGGCTGCAGGACGAGAGCCTTCGAACCGGTACCTCACCGGCCTGGCTGCTCGTCGACCAGCTCCGATTGTCGACACTTGCTTTCTTCTCGGTGGACCTGCGCCACTGGTATTTGCCCGAAATCCCAATGCTGATGCCGCTGGCGGCCACGCTGTTTGGCCTTGGTTGCTTTCTTCTCGTGCTGCGTTTGCGTGACCTGCGCTATGTCTTCCTGGCACTATGGCTAGCCGCCGGCATCGTCGCCGGGGCGCTTAGCGAGAGCACACCCGCCGCCCAGCGCTACGTGCACCTGGCACCGGTGGTGGCTGTCGTCATTGCCCTGCCGATCGTCGAGGCGCTGCGGCTGGCCCGTCGTGCCTGGCCCGAGCGGACCGTTTGGGCCCAGCGGCTGGCGGCGGTGCTTGTCCTGGCAATCCTGCTCAATGATCTCTACTTCTACTTCGGCCTGTATTCAAGCCAGACCAAGTACTTTGGCGACAACAACACGGAGACCGCCAACGCTGTCGCACAGTACCTGCACGACTGGCCAGCCGGCAGCGACGCCTATTTCATCGGCGGGCGTATGGGGTACTACAGCCACGCAACCATTGCCTACCTGCTTCCGCAAATCCAAGGCCACGAGGTGCTTGAGCCGGTATCGGAAGCCACGATCGAAGAGGTCCAGGGCCCAACGGTCTTCCTCGCGCTGCCCGAACGACGCCAGGAGTTGGCCGTGATCCAGGCCAAATACCCAGGTGGAGTATCGCTGGCCAGACGCGGTGCAAGCGATGAGATCCTGTTCTACAGTTACGAACTGAACCCGCCGGACTAACCCACACCCCGGTATCATCTACAACACAGCAGACATCGCCCGGATCGGCGCCCGCAACGGGCGGGAGGTGACAGCTTGCAAGCCGTCCTTATCCACAAGCACGGCGCCCTTGACCAGGTCAGGATCGAGGCCGTCGACCGGCCGAAGGTCCAGCCGGGCCAGGTCCGGGTCAAGCTGCAGTCCGCAGCCCTCAACCACCTCGACTTATGGGTCGTCGCTGGTTGGCCGGGGATCCACCTCGCCTACCCTCACATCCTCGGCGCCGATGGTGCCGGCCTGGTTGACGAAGTTGGGCCGGGTGTGGACGGCTTTGAGGCGAGGGACCGAGTCGTAATCAACGCCAACCTGAGCTGCGGCACCTGCACCTATTGCGTTGCCGGCCAGGACAACTTGTGCCGCCATTGGAATCTGCTGGGCGAAACCGTACCCGGGACATTCGCCGAGTATGTTGTCGTGCCGGCAGCCAATCTGCTGCCCATCCCACCCGACATCAGCTTCGACTATTCCGCCGCCGCCGGGCTGGTGTTTCACACGGCCTGGCACTCGCTGATCACCCGCGGCCAGCTGCGGCCTGGCGAGAGCGTACTGATCGTGGGTGCCTCGGGCGGTGTCAACACCGCCAGCCTGCAGATCGCCAAGCTGGCCGGTGCCCGGACACTGGTTGTCGGTTCCAGTGCCGGCAAGTTGGCGCTGGCCGAGTCCTTGGGCGCCGATGTGCTGATCGATCGCTCACAAGAGGACTGGTCGAAGGCGGTCTACCTGGCGACCGAACGCCGCGGGGTCGATGTGGTGGTCGACAACGTCGGCTCCGGCAGCATGTCCAGCAGTTTGCGAGCGGTGCGCAAAGGCGGCCGCATCCTGACGGTTGGCAACACCGGTGGACCGATTTACGATATGGACCACCGCTACCTGTTTGCCAAGCACATTAGCATCCTTGGTTCGACGATGGGCACCCGCGCCGACTTCGCCCATGTCATGGGTCTGGTATTCAGCGGCCAGCTCCAGCCGGTGATCGATCGGTCCTACCCGCTGGCGGAAGCCAGGCAGGCCCTGGCCCGGCTCGAAGCCGGCGATCAGATGGGGAAGATCACGCTTGCCATCTGACGGCCGCCCCAAACTCGTAACCGTGGTCAGCCTCGGGGTGTTAACCCTGTCGGCGCTCTCGCTCGCCAGATTTGTCCTGGGGTTGACCCCCTCCGAGTTCCCGCTGACGGTTCCGGGCTGGTACCCTCCATTGACTGGGCTCGTGTGGGGGTTGCTATCGTTGCTGGCTGCGGTTGGCCTGTTCCTGGGCCGGCCGTGGGCGCTGGCCACCACCGGCTGGGGCGCGATTGCCTACTGCCTCTGGTTCTGGGCCGACCGTCTTTTGCTGGCCCAGTCCGACTTCGCTGCCCGCTCCCGCCCTGCATCCTTGGTACTGACGGTCTTGGGACTGGCAGCCCTGTGGTGGGCACTGCGGCGACCCAGCTTGCGTCGTTACTATCGGGAGAAGACCGAATGAGCATCAAAGCCAAGCTGGACGAACTGCGCAGCTTGCGCAAGGAAGCCGAATTGGGTGGCGGGCTTGAACGCATCGAAACCCAGCACAAGCAAGGCCGGCTGACGGCACGCGAGCGGCTCGATCTACTGCTGGATAAGGGTTCCTTCCGCGAGACCGACATGTTCGTGACCCACCGAACGTCCGACTTCGGCCTGGACGAACGACGCTTCCTGGGTGACAGCGTGGTAACCGGCTGGGGCACCGTTGACGGTCGGCTGGTCTACGTGTATTCGCAGGACTTCACCGTGCTGGGCGGCAGTCTGGGGGAGGTGCACGCCGCCAAGATCTGCAAGCTGCAGGACATGGCCACCAAGAACGGCGCCCCAATTATTGGCTTGAACGACTCGGGGGGCGCCCGCATTCAGGAGGGCGTGGTCTCACTTGGCGGCTACGCCGATATCTTCTTGCGCAACACGCTGGCCTCCGGAGTGATCCCGCAGATCAGCGCCATCATGGGGCCCTGCGCCGGTGGGGCCGTCTATTCGCCCGCTCTGACCGACTTCATCTTCATGGTGCGCAATTCGTCCTACATGTTTGTCACCGGACCCAATGTGGTCAAGTCGGTCACGCACGAAGATGTCACCTTCGAAGAGCTGGGCGGCGCCGACGTCCACGCGTCAATGTCCGGCGTGTGCCACTACGTGGCCGACACGGAGGCCGACTGCCTGACCCTGATTCGGGCGCTGCTTTCTTACTTGCCGCAAAACAACATGGAGGACCCGCTGTTCGTCCCGACGCAGGACGACACCCTGCGCACCGAAGCCCAACTCGACGAGCTGATCCCAGACGATCCAAGCAAGCCGTACGACATGCGCGATGTGGTCCGGCTGGTGGTTGATGACGGCGTTTTCTTCGAAATGCACGAGAGTTATGCCCAGAATATCGTCATCGGCTTCGCCCGTCTGGGCGGGCACAGCGTGGGCATCGTCGCCAATCAGCCAGCCGTGCTGGCCGGTGTACTCGATATCAACGCCTCCGACAAGGCCGGCCGCTTCGTGCGCTTCTGCGACTCCTTCAACCTACCGTTGGTCACCTTCGTCGATGTCCCCGGCTTCATGCCCGGCACCGCCCAGGAACACGGCGGCATCATCCGCCACGGCGCCAAGCTGCTCTACGCGTACTGTGAAGCCACGGTGCCCAAGATCACCGTCGTCACCCGCAAAGCCTACGGTGGGGCCTACGACGTCATGTCCTCCAAGCACATTCGCGGCGATGTCAACCTGGCTTGGCCAACCGCCGAATTGGCCGTAATGGGCCCCGAAGGCGCCGTCAGCATCATCTTTCGCAAGGAACTGGATGAGGCCGACGACCCTGAGGCGCGCAAGGTCGAACTGGTCGAGGAGTACCGGCAGAAGTTCGCCAATCCTTACGTTGCCGCCCAACGCGGCTTCCTTGACGCCGTCATCGAGCCGCGGCACACACGGCCGCGTGTCATTAACGCACTGGAAATGCTGACCAACAAGCGCGACAGCAACCCGCCCAAAAAGCACGGCAATATACCGCTGTGATCGGGGAGCCTGCGTAGATCGATGTTTGACAAGATCCTGATCGCCAACCGGGGCGAAATCGCCGTCCGCATCATCCGCGCCTGCCGCGAGCTTGGCGTGGCCACAGTCGCCGTCTTCAGCGATGTCGACCGCCAGGCTCTCCACGTGCGCTACGCCGACGAAGCCTACTATCTGGGACCGGCGCCGTCGCGTCAGTCATACTTGCGCGGCGACGCCATTATTGAGATCGCCCTGCGCAGCGGCGCCAAGGCCATTCATCCCGGCTACGGCTTCCTGGCCGAGCGCGATGATTTCGCCCGTGCCGTCGAGGAGGCCGGTTTGAGCTATATCGGACCCCGCCCGAGTGCGATTGCCGCCATGGGCGACAAAGCCATCGCCCGGGCGACGGTGGCCGCTGCCGGTGTGCCGGTTGTGCCCGGCACCGAGGGCGAAGGTGATCTGCGCGATCATGAGTTGCTCAAGCTGGCACCTGATATCGGCTTCCCGCTGCTGATCAAGGCGACCGCCGGCGGCGGCGGCAAGGGCATGCGCGAGGTGCGCTCACTGGACGAGATGCCCGGGCTGCTCGAGTCCGCCCGCCGCGAGGCCGAGTCCGCCTTCGGCGATGGCAACGTCTACCTGGAGAAAGTCATCGAGAAGGCCCGCCACATCGAGTTTCAGATCCTGGCCGATGACCACGGCACGGTGATCCACCTGGGTGAACGTGAGTGTTCGCTGCAGCGACGTCACCAGAAGTTGCTGGAAGAGGCGCCGTCGCCTTTCCTCGATGAAAAGCTGCGGGCCGAGATGGGCGAGGTGGCCTGTAAGACAGCCCGCGCCGTCGACTACCGCAACGCCGGCACGATTGAGTTCCTGGTAGACCAGGACCACAACTACTACTTCTTGGAGATGAACACGCGGCTGCAAGTCGAGCACCCGATCACCGAGATGGTGACCGGCGTCGATATCGTCAAAGAGCAAATCCGCATCGCCCGCGGCCGCAAACTACGGTATGCACAGGAAGACATTCGCATCAACGGCTGGGCCATCGAGTGCCGTATCAACGCCGAAGACCCCTACAACAATTTCCTGCCTTCGACAGGCCGCATTTCACTATCGATTGTGCCGACCGGTCCAGGCGTTCGGGTCGATACGGGCATCTTTCCGGGCTGCGAAATCTCGCCCTATTACGACTCGCTGCTGTCTAAGCTGATTTGCTGGGGCGAAACCCGCGGTGAAGCCATCCTGCGCATGCGGCGGGCGCTCGAGGAATACCGCATTCTGGGGGTCACGACCAACACCGCCTTCCATCAGAACATCATGGGCTCCCATCGTTACATCGCCGGTGTGTTCGACACCCGCTTCGTCGAGGAGCGATTCTCGATGGACGAAATGGAGGAGGAAAAGGAGGACCTGCCCGACATCGCCGCCGTCCTAGCCACCCTGTTTGCCCACCGGCAGACCCAGGAGGCGGCCAACATCGTGCAGCGCGGCGCCCGCGACACCAGCAACTGGAAATGGGTTGGACGCTATGAACGCATCCATCGCTAGCCAGCTCGGCCGGTCGCGCCGATGAAGTACATCGCCACCATCGACGAACAGACCTACGAAATCGAGATTAACGAGGCCGGCGAGATCCTGCTCAACGGTGAGAGGCTATCGGCCGATTTCATGGCTGTCGCTGAGCATTCGGTCTATTCGCTGCTGCTCGATGATGATTCCTTCGAGGCCCACATTGCGCCGCATGATCTGGGCCTGGAGGTGTTGCTGCGCGGCCGGCGCTACATGGTCACGGTTGAGGACGAGCGCGCCCGCATCCTGCGCAAGGCCGGCGGCGCCGGCGTGACCCCGACCGGGGAGTACCAACTGAAGGCGCCGATGCCCGGCCTGATCGTGGCCGTCCCGGTCGAGGAGGGCCAATCGGTCAGCAGAGGTTCCGATCTCATCATCCTGGAATCGATGAAGATGCAGAACGAGCTCAAAGCCCCCCGCGATGGAGTCGTCTCCCGGGTGCGCGTCCAAGTGGGCGACAGCGTTCAGCAGAACGCAGTGTTGGTCGTCATCAGCTAGCCGCCATGCCCCAGGAGATCGAAGCCAAGTTCCCGGTGCGCAGCGTCGCACCCATTCGCCAGCATTTGTTGTCAGCGGGCGCCCACCTCGAAATCGACCGTCATCTGGAGCGCAATTGGCGCTACGATCTTCCCAATCGCTCCCTGACGGCCGCCGGCAAAGTTCTGCGCTTGCGCCAGGCGGCCCGCACCACCTTGACCTTCAAGCAGGCCAGCCCGGACCCGTTAGTCCGCCATGAATGGGAGCTGGAGGTGGTCCCGCTTGAGACGGCGCAGGAATTGCTGGAGCAGCTCGGCTATCAAGTGATCCTGGTCTACGAGAAGTACCGCCAGGTCTACTCCCTGGGAGACGCGCACTTTATGCTCGACGAGCTTCCGTTCGGCGATTTCGTCGAGGTCGAGACCGGTTCGCCCGCGGGGCTCGAGCAAACCGCCAGTCGCGCCGGCCTGGACTGGGGCCGGCGCATTGATGGCAGCTACTTGGAGCTGTTCGAGCGGCTGCAGTTGGAATACGACAACCAGCCCGAACAAGCCACCTTCGAAGCATTCCGTCGCCAGCCTCAAATCAGCGGCGGCGTGCTCGGCCTGGCCGACGCCTCCCAATCGTTGCCCGAGGCCAACCAGTGAACGACTCGGGACTGAGCCGAGCCTACCAGGCGTGGGTCGAGCAGGTGCTGAAACCCTTGCTCGACAAGGTGCCCGAGCGCAAGGATAGCTTTGCGACCTCGTCGGGGATCGAATTGGCACCGGTTGAGCTTCCACAAGAGGCCGCCGGCGACTATCTGACGCAGCTAGGCTTGCCCGGGATGCCGCCCTTCACACGCGGCATTCACCCCAACATGTACCGCAGCCGGCTTTGGACCATGCGCCAGTATGCCGGTTTTGGCACCGCCGCCGAAACCAATCAACGCTTCCGCTTCTTGCTGGAGCAGGGTCAGACCGGACTCTCGGTCGCCTTTGATCTGCCTACCCAAATTGGGATGGACCCCGATCACCCGTTGGCGGCAGGCGAGGTGGGACGAGTGGGCGTCTCAATCGCCGCCGTCGACAACCTGGCGTCGCTGTTCGAGGACATCCCGCTCGAACGGGTCTCGACCAGCATGACGATCAACGCACCGGCCGCCATCCTGCTGGCAATGTACCTGGCGGTCGGCCGTCGTCAGGCCGTCTCGCCCGCACAGCTGCAAGGCACGATCCAAAACGACATCCTCAAGGAATACGTCGCGCGCGGCACCTATATCTTCCCACCCGAACCGGCCATGCGGCTGATTACCGATACCTTCGCCTACTGCGCCGCCAATGTGCCCAAGTTCAACACGATTTCCATCTCTGGCTACCATCTGCGCGAGGCCGGCGCCACCGCCGTCCAGGAGGTGGCCTTTACGTTCGCCAATGCCATCGCCTATCTGGAGGCCGCCCAGCGGGCCAATCTGGCCCTCGAAGACTTCCTGCCGCGCGTCTCCTTCTTTTTCAGCGCCGATCGCCACTTCTTGGAGGAAATCGCCAAATTCCGCGCCGGCCGGCGATTGTGGGCTCGGCTGCTTGAAGAACGCTTCGGCGTGACGGCCGAGCGGTCGCGCCAGCTGCGCTTTCACGCCCAAACGGCGGGCTCAACCCTGACGGCGCAGCAGCCACACAACAATGTGGTGCGGGTTGCCCTGCAAGCGCTGGCGGCAGTGCTCGGCGGGGCCCAGTCACTGCATACCAATTCGATGGATGAGGCCCTCGGCCTCCCGACCCAGCAGGCAGTGCAGCTAGCCTTGCGCACACAGCAGATCATCGCCCACGAGTCCGGCGTGGCCGATACGGTTGATCCCTTGGGTGGCTCGTATGCCTTGGAACACCTGACCGACGAGATTGAGGCTCATGCCCGCCACTACCTGCAGCAGGTTGACGACTTGGGCGGCGCGTTGGCAGCGATTGAGCGCGGCTTCCCACAACGGGAAATCCAGCAGTCGGCTTACGAACTGCAGCAATCCATTGAAGCCGGTGAAAGCGTGATTGTCGGCGTTAACCAATTCCAGGAGGATGGGGCGACCCCGCTCGAAATGCTGCAGTTGGACCCCGAGGTCGAACGCAGTCAGCTGGCCTTCCTCGAGCGCCTCAAGGCCGAGCGATCGACGGAGCCGGTGCAAGCCGCCCTCGACCAGTTGGCCGAGGCCGCCGCCGGCACCAACAACTTACTGCCCGCCTTGCTGACCGCGACTGAAGCCCGGGCCACCCTCGGCGAGGTCTGCAATGTGCTGCGCCAGGTGTGGGGCGAGTACAATCCTCCTGTCACCCTTTGACATCAAAGCAGGGGGGACATTCGGGCCTGTCGTATGAGGAGCTTATGACCCGCGTCCGGCGGATCGACCACGTTGCCATCGTCGTCAAAGACCTGGACCAGGCGTTGGCCTTTTGGAAGGACCAACTGGGCCTGCAACTCGACCATATGGAAGAGGTGCATGACCAAGAGTCCGTGGTCGCCTTCTTACCGGCCGGCGACAGCGAAGTCGAGCTCGTTCGCCCCACCAGCGACGATTCGGGCATCGCCCGCTTTCTTCGGAAACGCGGTCCCGGAATCCACCACATTTGCTTTGAGATTGAGGACATTGAAGAGGCACTGGCCGACCTGAAACGGCGGGGGGTTCAACTGATCAACGAGCGGCCGATGATCGGCACCGGCGGCAAACTCATCGCCTTCATCCATCCGGAGAGCACCGGCGGCGTGCTGGTCGAGCTTTACGAACTCAGCGGCAAGGAACGGGACATTCGTTTTGAGCGGGCCCGCGAACTGGCCGACCAGGTTGTCGCCTCCGGCCAGTATTTTGCCGCGGGTGTGATGGCCTTCGTCCGATCACTGCGAGACGAGAACAATTGGCTGCGTCGCAGTGCGCCCGCTGAGGACCAGGACCGCGCCAATGGCACGTGATCACACCTAGCGGAACATGAGCCACGATACAAAAGCAAAGGGGCGGGAG
>DASWJQ010000055.1:0-12123 GCA_036397095.1 Anaerolineales bacterium | reverse complement strand
GTCGACGTGTTCGATTTCCCACCCGGCGACTTGACCGGGCCGGTCCCAACCGCCACCCCTCCTCAACTTGTTGGAAATGCGCCGGTGCCGGACTTGATTGCATACGACATCGAAATCACCCAGGGAATGCAAAGCCTGGCGCAGCACATGCCGCTGGCCGCCGACCGCATTACCTATGTGCGCATCTATGTCGAGACAGACGGGGCCGACTATGCCGACGTGCGCGGTCTGCTCGAAGGTACCCGCAATGGCCAGGTCCTTGGCGTGATCCCAGCCGACAATCAGCCGATCCTGGCCAAGGGTGACGGCGGCGAGCGCATCAACGTCAACGACAGCCTGTACTTTGCCCTCCCTTGGAGTTGGTTCTCGGAAGGCACGCTGCACTTAGAGGCCTTCGTTTACGCCGGCAACACCAATGCACCCTTCGAGCACGAACCTGAGTCCTTCAATAACTTCATCCAGACATCGGCCATCTTCCACGAAGCGGCCGGGTTTAATTTGTCCTTCATCCCCATCCATTTGCATCAGAACTACGATCCCAACCAACCGGAGGTGCTCTTCACCCAAGCCGAACCCGGTTTCTGGGCGGTCGTGATCGGCATGCTGCGCCACCTGCCGCTGCCTGACTTCACGCTGTACGCGCCGCCGGTAGACAAAATCTACTGTCACGCAGTCGGGGGCTCGGAAGCCGGCGTCTTTGGAGCACTCAACCCAATTGGCGAACATGGTGATTGCGAATTCGACCTTTCCGTGCCCGGAGGGGCCCAACTTGTCAATGTCATGATGTCATTGATGGACATGTTCACGGACGACGCATCCGAGAACTTGCAGTACTACGGCATGGTCCATCCAGATTTCGAACCACAGATGTTTTTCTACAACAGCGAGGGCGGCGTCATCAGTTACACAGGGCTGGCCTCGAGCGGCCAGTCCTACGGTCTCATGGAAACCATCCCGGATGCCAACAGCCCATGGTTCATGCGCGGAGGCATGACCCTGGCGCACGAGCTAGGGCATCGTTTGGGATTGGGGCATGTGAATTGCTCCGGCAGCGAGGAAGCCAACGGTGGCCTTGACCCCGATTTCCCATGGACCAATCCAGACTGCAAGATCGCCCTGCTTAACCCGGAAGGCTTCTATGGGTTCGATGTCTGGTACTCGGTTTTGCCCGGGGTGAATGAACCAACTGTCATCAGCAATGATCCATCGGCGGGTGCTCCCAATGTCGGCTGGCCAATGATGGGCTACACCAAACCCCAATACATGGATGCCTACCACTGGTGCGTCCTGCTGGATTCAATTGGTGTCAACTGCACCCCCGAGACCACGCCATTCCAGGCCCTGATCGGATCGCAGGGTTTGGCGCGCTCCGTTCCGGATGAAGCCCATGCCCACGATCTGCTGGACTCTACAGGCCACGGCTTTGGCGGCCTCCAGCCTCAGGCCGCCTCGTTCCTGGCCGTAGCCGGATCGATCCAGAAAGATCCGGTCCAGGCGAGTCTTGGCCTGGTCATGACACTGCCTGACCCCCCAGCCGACTTCGCAGAGCCTTCGTCAGCCTCCACGCTTGAGACCGGCTTTGAGGTCGCGCTGCTCGACCCTGACGGCCAGCTGCTGGCGTCCGAGCCGATCGTTGAGACCAACATCAACCACGATTCGCTGAACATCGTTCCGTTTGTGATGGCCGTGCCGTTGGCGCCGGGCACCAGCCAGGTTGAGATCCGCCGCCAGGGCGAGATTCTGGCCGAGCGGGTCTTCAGCCCGAATGCGCCGGAGGTTGAACTGCTCACGCCGAACGGAGGTGAGGTGTACACCTCGCCATTCGAGGTACGTTGGCAGGCATCCGATGCTGATGGCGACGACCTAACCTATACCCTGCAATACAGCCCGGATAGCGGCCAGACCTGGCAGGTGCTGGCCTTCGGCTTGACCGACGAGTCCCACCAAGTGCTCTCGCTCTACAATCTGACAGGCAGCGATCAAGCCAAGATCCGGGTGCTGGCCACCGATGGCGGCAACACCGGCGTGGATGTCTCCGACGGCGACTTTTCCGTCCCCAACACCCCGCCCCTGCCCGTCATTCAATCGCCCGGCCATTTGGCCGACTTCCCGTTGGGGGGCCGCATTCCACTGAGCGGTTCGGCGACGGACCGGGAGGACGGCGTGCTGCCGGCGCAGGCCCTAACGTGGGAATCAAACTTGGATGGCTTCTTGGGGACAGGTGACAAACTCGAGCCGACGACTCTCTCGGCCGGCAACCATGTCCTGACGCTGACGGCCGAGGATTCGGATGGGGCAATCGCCCAGGCGCAGGTCGGTGTGGTGGTCAACGGCGCCTGGCTGCGCAGCCCGCCGAGCGATGAAGAACTGGCGCTCGGCCGCCAGATCCTGGCCGCCGGGCCGGACTGGACGCCCCCGGTATCCGGGCCTTTGACTGGATCGCTGATGCTGGTCTTACTCGGCGGCGCGCTCGCCGTAGGGCTGGTGCTAGGCCTATTGCTGCTGCTGCCCCTGCTTCGGAGCTGGCTCCGGCGATAACTGCCGCTTCCTTCGCCGCCGAGGGGCGGGCCGGGAGCAACGGGTAACCGTGACAAGCTCGGACAGTTCGAAGACACAGTGACTCTGGGGAATGAGCGTCCGCTCACTCCGTCGAGCGCTTCGTGTCATCGTCTTAGGGACTCGATCCATCGGCCCCCTTCCCCATTCGGACCATCACCCGGTGTTTGACGGGCCCCGGGTCGAGTTGGATCCAACCGTCCTCCACTCGCTGCCCATCAACCTCGACCCAGGCCAGCCCAGTCGAGACCGAATCCGGGTTGCGCACCTCGATCCAGTAAACCGCCTCCCCGTGACGGTAACGCACGGTGAATCCGTCCCACCATGCCGGGATAACGGGGTCAATCCTTAATCGAGTACCCCGACGCTTGAGGCCCAACACTTCATCCACCCAGGCCTGGTACATCCAGCCTGCCGAGCCGGTGTACCAGGACCAGCCACCCTGGCCGATACGCCCCGTCAATCGGTAGACATCGCCGGCCAGGACGTAGGGCTCAAGCTGGTAGCGGCCGACGCCGGCCGCATCCTTGGCGTGCTCAATTGGATTGATCAGGCGCAGCAATTCGACGGCTTCATCACCCCGATGCGCCCGGGCGGCGGCCATCGCCAGCCAGATGGCGGCATGGGTGTACTGGCCGCCGTTCTCGCGCACGCCGGGTGGGTAGGCCCGAATGTAGCCTGGCGAAGGTTCGAGCCGATCGAACGGCGGCGTGAACAGCAATACCAATCCCTCGTTCGGCCGGACCAAATGGCGTTGCGCCGACTCGAACGCCCGGGTCGCCCGCTCCTCATCGGCCTGGCCGCTCAGCCAAGCCCAGGATTGTGGCAAGGAGTCAATCCAGCCCTCTTCGCTCGCCGACGATCCCAGCGGGACACCCTGATCGGTGAAGGCGCGCAGGTACCAGGCCCCATCCCAGGCCACCTGTTCGATTCGCCGGGCAAGGGTGCCCGCCTGCTCTAGGTACGCCGCTTGTTCACCGGACTCGCCGCGCAATCCGGCCAAGTCGGCCATGCCCTTGAGCACGCTGATGAGGAACCAGCCCAGCCAGACACTCTCGCCCTTACCCTCAATCCCAATGCGATTGAGGCCATCGTTCCAATCGCCGGCGCCGATGAGCGGCAGCCCGTGCGGACCGTGGGTCAGGCCGCGCGCAACCGCCCGGCGGCAGTGCTCCCACAAGGAGGCGGTTTGGCTGGTAACCGTTGGCGTCAGGTAGGCTTCGGCCTCATCCGGCTGGAGCGGCCGGGCCTGCAGGAAGGGAGCCTGTTCTTCCAGGATGGCGGTATCGCCTGTCACCTCCACATAGCGGGCCACACAGTAGGGCAGCCACAACATGTCATCCGAGATGCGCGAGCGGATGCCGCCACCGGCCGGGTGCCACCAGTGCTGAACATCGCCTTCTTCGAACTGCCTGCCGGCCGCCCGTAGGATCTGCCGGCGCGCCAGTTCGGGTTGCTGGTGCAGCAGCGCCAATCCGTCCTGGAGTTGGTCGCGGAAGCCAAAGGCCCCGCCGCTCTGGTACAAGGCCGTTCGCCCCCACAGACGGCAGCTCAGTGTCTGGTACAGCAGCCAGCGGTTGATGAGGAAGTCGGCCGACAACTCCGGCGTCTGAACGTGAATGCCGTCGAGCAGTTGGTCCCACCAGCGGCGTGCCGACTCCAACGCCAATTCAACCGCCAGGTTCTCCCGGTACTTGGCGACTAGGATGCGCGCGGCCGCCTCGGATTCGGCCTCCCCGAGCAGAAAGATGAATTCGGCCTGACCGCCGGGCTCGAGCTCGATGGCCGATTGCAGCGCGGCGCATGGGTCCAGCACCCCACCGACCCGATTCGGAAGGTTGGTCTGCGTCAAGGCGGCCGGCTGGCCCAGATCGCCATTGCGGCCGATAAACGCCGTCCGATCGCCGCTGTAGCTCGTGGCAGCCGGGTCCATGGCAGCGAACGCCACCAGGTCAGCGCCTTGTTCACGATAGCTGTTCGTCGCCAAAATGGCGCCAGCCGTCTCGTCCCAGTCAGTGACGATGTGTGGTTGGGTTTCCTCGCGGTGCTCGCCCAGCACCCAACCGAGGTAGTAGGTCGCCGAAATCCGGCGCGTCCTGCCTGAATCGTTGCGCAGGCGCAACCGGCTGACCTTAATCGGGTCCCCGCCAGCTTCGTCAACCGGCACGAACACGGTCAGTTCAGCTTCCAGGCCATGGCTGTTATGTTCGTAGACGGTGTAGCCAGCGCCATGGCGCGCCCGGTAAGCTGCGCCGGTGCGGATTGGTTTGGCCGTCGGCGTCCAGAATTGACCGCTGTCCTCATCGCGCAAATAGATCACCTCACTCGCCGGGTCCATGACTGGATCGTTGGACCATGGTGTCAGCCGGTTGCGCTGGCTGTTGCCACTCCAGGTGGTGCCCGCTCCCGACTCGCCGGCCAGGGCGCCGAAGTTGGGGTTGGCCATCACATTGACCCACGGCGCCGGCGTCTCGCTGCCCGGCGCCAGGTAAGTGACGTACTCACGACCGTCCTGCGTGAAGCCACCGAGGCTGTTGAAGTACGGCAGGTCAAGGTAGGGCAGCGGCGCCGGGGGCTCCTCTTCGACCGTCCGGACTTCAATAGGCGCTGGAGGCTCGGGCGCCTCGGCCGGCGTTCCCAACTGCTGTGCCAGCGGGCCGCGGGCGGCAACCAGCGAGACACGCGCCGCGGCCAGCAATAGCGTGACATCCTCTTCCGGAAGTTGATCGGCGCTCAGCAAGTAGACCCCACCCGGTCCCTCGATGCCGGCGTAGGCGGCGTAGGCATCGATCAACCCGTCAAGGCGCTCCTTGAGGGGCCGGTCGTACCCGCTGGACTCCTCATTCATGATTACAAGGTCAGCCACCAACCCCTGCTGGCGCCAGTAGGAGTGCGCCTGCAGCAACTGGCGGACCAGTGCCAGATCCTGGACCTCCCCGATGGTGGCCAGCGCGATCGGCACATCGCCCGAGATCCCGTAGGGCCATAGCCCGGCTTGTCCCTTAAGGCTGTCCTTGATGCGCTCCTCCGGCGGCCGCTGCAGACCACTGGGGTACAGCATGAAACTGGCCAGCTTCTGAAAGCGGCGGGCCTCGTCGGGATGAATGCGCAGCATGCGCAGCGCCAGCTGTGTCGAGGCCCACGACAGCTCGAAGGACCGCTCAATTGTGGTTGGGTCGGCGTACTTCTCCATCAAGGCAACGGCGGCCTGGCGGGTCGAGGCCGCCCCGACAATCATCGACACGGTCGCTTGCTGTCCCGGAGCCAGGCGGAGCGAACCACGCAGGCTCAGGATCGGGTCGAGCACATAACCGGCCGCATTGGTCAGTTCGTGCTCGACTCCCATCGGCCGGCGCAGACTGCGTCCGCGTCCGATAAAGGCGGCCCGATCGGTTTCAAAGGCAAACGGCCCGGCAGTGCCTTCGCGGAAAGTCAGCCGGTGGCCGACCCAGATGGGTCGCTCATCCGGGCTCCGGCTGCGCCGGCTGGCGAGCAGTGTGCGCCGGTCGGCCAACGCTTCGGTCTGGATGAAAAGCTTGTTGAAGGCTGGATGTTGGCGGTCGGTGCGGTGTTCGGCCATCGCCAGCTCCAGGTACGTGGTCAATTCAATATGGCGGACCCGCAGCGAACGATTGGCCAATGTCAGGCGCCGGATCTCGACGTCGTCTTCGGTGGAGACGATGATCTCGGTTTTGGTTTCGATGCCGGCCTCGCGGCGGTCGAACTCGACCCGGTCGAGTGGAAAGCGAGCCTCGTAGTCGTCGGCCTGGCCGGCTGTCGGTTGGTAGGTGTTGGACCAGATACGCCCCGAATCAAGGTCTTTCAAATAGCAGAAAGTCCCCCAATCGTCCTGGGTCGTATCGGCCCGCCAGCGGTTGATCTCCAGGCCTTGCCAGCGGCTGTAGCCACCGCCGGCGTTGCTGATCATCAGACTGTAGCGCCCATTGCCCAACAACTGCACGCGCGGGGTGTTGGTGTGCGGGGTCTCAAAGCGGCTGACCGACGGTTCCTGGCTGACGGCCCCGACCCTGACCGGAAGCTCCTCCCTGGTCGGCAGGTGGTGCAGCACCGGCGCCACCGGGATTCGCTCGTAAAGCAAGGGAGCGGTCGCCTTCACCCGCGGGTCGCCGTGGAAGCGCTGCTGCATGATGTCGGCGTGCAGCACGTTGACCAGCGCCAGGAAGCTCATGCCCTGGTGATGGGCCATGTAGGCGCGCACGATGACGCCGCTGGGCAGGTCGGGTCCCGGACGCCGGCTGAAGTCAATTGCCTCATAGTACCCGTACTCATTCCACAGACCGAGACGGCGCAGGCGGCGCAAATTGTCGACTCCGGCCACCGGCGCCAACGGCAGGGCCAGCATGGTCGCATAGGGGGCCACGACCTGGTCGGCCTCCAGGCCGCGCTTCAGCCCAAGCCAAGGCACGCCAAACGCACGGTACTGGTAGGTCTTGTTCAGGTCCAAATCGCCGTAGGCCGACTCGGAGATCCCCCACGGCCCACGCCGGCTGCGGGCGTACTCCATCTGCAGCTGGACAGCTTCTTCGCTGGCCTTGGCCAAGAGCGAGTTGGTATAGGTCTTTTGAAGCAGAAGCGGCATCAGGTACTCGAACATGGTGCCGGTCCAACTCATCAAGATGCGGCGGCGGCCGTGCAGACCGTAGGGGCGACCCAGCGAGAACCAGTGCTCGGCCGGGACTTCTCCGCGGGCGATGGCCACGAAACTGCCAAGCCTGGCCTCGCTGGCCAGCAGGTCGTAGTACGCGTTGTCGGGCCGGTTCTCGCTGACATTGAAACCGACGGCAAACAGTCGGCGGTCACGATCATAGAGGAACCCGAGATCAACCCCGGCGGCCAAGGCTTCGATCGCCTTCACCAGGACTTCGATCCGCTCGACCAGGCCGGCGGCCTTGGCTTGTGCCTCGTCCAGTTGGAGTTGACAAGCTTCGAGCCAGGCGGGCTCGCTTTCGGCGCGCACGGCTTGTAGGGCCTTGTGCGCCGGGCTCACGCCCATCGCCAGCTGGATCAGGGTTGGTTCCTGACGAACGGCGTCGGCCACGGCCTGACGTGCCGAAACGCTCAGGCCGGCGATGTCCGCCGGCGTCAGTTGACGCATCGGCGCGAGCCAGCCGGCAAATTCGCCGATCAATTTTCGCCAGGCCGCAAGCTGTCGGCGAAACTGTTCAGGCCAATAGTCATCGTCCGCTGCGCCAGTTGTCGACGGTTCAACGGCGGCGCCCAGCCGCAGCAGGGTTTCGACCATCCGGCCCCAGGACGGCTGTCGGTCCGGCAGTTGCTCTCGCCAGAGCTGGTAGGCCTCGCTCCCGGCTGCATCGGGATTAGCCTGCAACCGCTCGCGTAGAGTTTCCAGAGTGTCCACCAAACCATCGAGCGGGCGGCTCCCGAGCAGCGGTTGGTGCCGGCCGTCTGCCAGCCCCTGACCTAGCGCCCACAATGCCCCGACCAGATTGCCCGAATCGACGAAGGAGACGTAGCGCGGTTCCAAGGGACTCAAGTCCGGCAAGCGGTACCAATTAAGCAAATGTCCTTGGTGGCGTTCCAGCCGCTCGACGGTGGCCAGGGTTTGCTCGAGCCGCTCCAGCACTTGGGTCGCAGTCAGATAGCCGAAATCGCCTGCGGCCAGGGTGGACAACAGGTACATCGCCAGGTTCGTTGGGCTGGTGCGCAGGGCCAGTTCATTCTGGTGCGAAACCTGAAAATTGTCCGGTGGCAGCCAGCCCGTATCCTCCGTGACGAATTCATCGAAGTAACGCCAAGTCCGGCGGGCAACGCGGCGCAAGAAGCGCAGATCACGCCCCGTCAGGTGCAGGTCGCGGTCGGCCGATTCTTCCGGCCGGTTGAGCAGCCAGCCGATCACAGGGGAGGCCGTCCACAAGCCCAACCAGGGAATGGCCAGCGGGAGAGAGGCAGAGCCCGCAGTCCAGAGCCTGAAGGCGGCGCCTGCGCTGGCCAGGGCCGCGGCAAACAGGAGTGCCAGGAAGGCAGGCAGTTGTGCGGCAGTTCCGCCAGCCGCAGCCCGTCCGCTGCGCCATTGAAGCAGGTGGCGTTTGGAGACCCATTGTCGGAAGCAGGCGCGCACGATGGCGTCCAGCGCCAGGCCGGCCTCGTGGGGCAACAGGGCCGCTTTGGCGGCTGCCCGCAGCAGCTCGCGGGCGGCCTGGCCCGGCGAGAAGGAGCGAATGGCGCCCGGTGTAGTTGCCCATGTTAATGGCAGGGCGAGTGGCTGGAACAACAGGACCCCACCAACCAGCGCGGCGGCCACCGCCGAGGCTGCCGGCCCAAGCAGCCAGCTGACCACGAGCAACCCAACCGAGGCCGGGGCAACCAGGCTGCGGCGCAAGTTGTCAAAGATCTTCCAGCGGTTAAACAGCGTTAGCGGGTTGCGCCGCCGCCGGCCGTTGGCAGCCGGCACGGATGGCAATATCCACTCAGCGATTTGCCAATCACCCCGGATCCAGCGATGTTCACGCCGGCTGTAGGTCAGGTAGTCTGGCGGAAAGTCATCAAACAGTTCGACATCGGAGGCTAACCCGACCCGGACATGGGCCCCCTCGATCAGATCGTGGCTGAGCAAACGCTCTTGCGGAAACCGCCCGGCCAGGATTTGGTGGAAGGCCCGAACCTCGTAGATGCCCTTGCCGTGGTATGAACCCTCGCCGACCAGATCCTGATAGGCATCTGAAACGGCCTTGGTGTACGGATCGACCCCGACCGGATTTGTGAACAATCGGCTGAACGGGCTCGAGGTGGCGCTGGGCAGTGAGGTCGTGACTCGCGGCTGAACGATCGTGTAGCCGTCGTGGACCTGCCCCAGACGTCCGACGATCGGTTTGTTGAGCGGATGGGCAAGCGTCTCAATCATGCGGCGGGCGCTGTCGCGCGGCAGTTGGGTGTCGCGGTCCAGCGTAATGACGAAGCGGATATCGGCCAGCCGATCTGGCTCACCCACCCGCACCAGTTCGCCTTCGTGCTGGGTGGGCAACCCCAGGATACGGCGATTGAGTTCTTCCAGCTTGCCGCGTTTGCGCTCCCAGCCGATGTAGGCACCTTCGGTCGCCGACCAAGTCCTCGGACGGTAGAACAGGAAGAATTCGGCCTGCGGATACTTGACATTCAACTGGCGGACGCCGGCCTCGGCCAGCGCCAGCAGCTGCTTATCATGCGGCTCGGCTTCGACGGGGGCGTCGGCATCGTCGACGAACAGGCTGAAGGCAAGATTGCGTTCCGGATTGGCCAGGTAGCGTATCTCCAACTGCTCAATTTCGGCCTGGATCGACTCACGATCGTCAAACATGACTGGGACAGTGACCAGCGTCTTAAACGCGTCGGGGATGCCGCTGCGTTCAAAATTGAGTTTGGCCAGCGTTCGTGGCGGCATGATGCGGCTCACCAAGTAATTGGTAAGGTCGACGGCGAGCTGGCTGGCGGGCAGGGCCAACAGCAGCAGGGCCAGCATCTGAAGCCAGGCATTCGTGCCGCGTAATGCGAATTGCCAGGCCAAGGCAAGCTGAAGACCGGTCCACAGGACAACGGCGCCCAGGTAGATCTGCGTGTGGTGACGGTGGATCCAACCTCGCACTCGGTGGGCCAACGGCTGGCGACAGTTGATCGTTCTGAGCATCTCCGGCCGGCCCTCGGCCACGAGGAATGCGCCGACGTGCCCAATGCGCTGACTGGCGCTATCCCGCTCGGCGTGTTGGCGAGCCAGGGCGACCGCCTGGTCGGCGACGGCCACTTCCTCCATACCTGTCCTGCGCGCCATCCACTCGACCGCCTCGCGGTATCGGTTGCGAGTATCGAAATCCATTTGCACGTAAATGCCGGCGGGGTCGCGGCGGAGCGCGCGTTCGACGAGCGACTGCTTCTCAAAGACCTCGCGCCAATCGAGCAAGGCCAGTTGTCGCAGGCTGGTGATGGCGTTGCCCATCGACACTTGTTCGCCCGCCTGCCGGCTCTGTTCTCGCTGCTGTACTTGGCTCAACGGCCGGCGCCAACTGCGCTCCAGCCAACTCTGCACCGGAACTAGCGCAGCTTCTTCGTCATACAATTGCGCCGCCAATTGGGTGCCAAAGTACGGGTCGGGCTCCGGCAGGCGCTGGGTCAGTTCGGCGATCACGGCGAAAAGCTGGCCGGGGTCTCGGCGGCCCATTGTCACCAACCGGCTTGCCCAGAAGTCGGCCATCTCCCCTTGCCGGACCTCCTCCAGCGCTTGTACCGCCAGCCGCTGTGCGCTCTCCACCAGTGCGATTCGCAACATTATGGGCAACGCCCACAGCTCACCAATCGTCAGCACCTGGCGCGTCTGGTAAGCCTCCAAGAAACCCAGCAGGGTCATTCGATCGACCCGCAGGTCGGTGTGCATGATCAACTCGCGCGCCAGGCCGTAGACACGCGGCAGACCCCGCATCGGGCCCGTAACCAGCACCGGCAGTTGGCGGTAGAAGCGCCGCGAGAGATTGGCCTGGACATCGCGCACGTGGGCCTCGACGATGTACTCGTTGTCGAGGATCCATTCGGCCACCGGACCGACCCCCAGCTCCAGTTGAGCCGCTTCTCCCAGATCACCGCAGATGAGGTGAATGTCTCGGCGCAATCTGTCGGCCACCTCGAGCAGCACTTCGGGTCCGCCTTGCGATCGCTCGATCCGATGCTCTTGGGCCATGCGTTGGGCATGTACTTGCAGTTGGCTGAGCGGGAGGGCGACTCGCGCCTGGTCGCGTTCGACGCCCTGCAGGCCGCGCGCTGGGTGGAATGGGAAGACGGCAGGCTCGGCACCGCTCTCCTCCCTGAGCAGCGGCAGAACCCATCGCAGCTGGGCCAGAGGGGCCTCCACAACCAACAAGTTCTCGTCGGGCGCCAGCAGTCGCGCTTGTTCGTCAATCAGTTCCGCACTGACGCGGGGCGAAGCCGCCCGACTCAGGAGCCAGCCGGCGAGAAAGCCGGCGCCCAAACCCAGGGCACCCGCTAAGGCTAAGCGGGCCGGCGCGGGCAGCGCGGCGAGCACGGTCGGATTGGCAGCGGCGGCGGCTACCGCCGGGGCAGCGCTGACCACGCCAGCCAACAAACGCCATGCCGGGCGATTGCGGCGGCCCGGATGGACGGTGCGCGGTTCGTCGTTGCCTTGGCGGTGAATGATGGCTGCGCGGCGGAAGCCCTCGCGTTTGAGGGCTTCCAAGGCCTCCAGCGCATCGTCGAATTCCAAAATGGCGGCGAACAGCTGCGACTCTTGCGTCACGTTTGGCTCATGTACTTTCACAACCGGCCGGGTGGTCAATGATACTGCGAATGAACCAAGGGCGGTTAGCCGAATGCCGCAACCAGGCCCCGGTCACTCCGCTGGAAGACCGGTCACCCCTGGCCAGGCGACATGGCCATTAAAAGGGAAGAGCCCCCACAAGATGTGGGGGCTCTTTGACTAGCAACAGACCCTAGATGGCTGTGACGTTGGCCGCCTGCAGCCCCTTAGGCCCCTGCTCGATGGTGAATTCCACCCGCTGTCCTTCATCCAGGTTACGGTAACCGTCACCCTGAATCGCGGAGTAGTGG
>DASWJQ010000054.1:0-2733 GCA_036397095.1 Anaerolineales bacterium | reverse complement strand
GCTGGCGCGGCCGGATCTCTGCGGTGATTTGGCGACCGTCTTGCCTCCAGCACTTACCCTTCATCCTCATCAGCCCCCACCCAAACAGACGAGCTATTTTTGTTTGTCGAGGCGGGAATCCTTCATGGGTTGAGGTTGTGCACAGATTCCGCAGATAGAGGTTTCATTCGTGGGAGTCGGACCAAGTGCCGGCCAGATCTCCTTCGAGGCGCCTACAGCTGAACCCTTATGGGAAAGGCTGGTCTCAGGGCCGGTATGGCCATCGATTGGCAGGGGGTCTGCAGGGAGGTGACCAGAGGTAAAGACTACGCCTTTTGCCCCGCAAAGTGTCGAACTGACTGTACCGAGAGGAACAAAGGCTTCAACCTGGGCGGCAAGCTGCTTATCGTCACGGGGGCGCGGGGGCTAGTCCCCGCCAAAGAAGGCCCAGATGGCTTGGCCGGCGTGCCCCTCGCGGCTGCTCGGCCCGATCACCCAGCGCGGGGCATACTGTGGTCCACCGGGCCAGCTGTGCCCACCGCCCTCCACAACATAGACCACCAGCCGTCCGGCTGGGTCACAATCGGCGTAGATCTGACGAGCAATCCGGGTGCCGTCGTTGGGCGCTTGCTCGGGCAAGGGGACCGGCGCTGGGGCAGGCGAGCAATGATTGACCTCAGCCCAGAACTCGGCCGTCTGCGCCGTCGACAGGACCTCGCCCAGCTCCTGGCGGAAGAATCGGACCTGGCCGCCGTCGAACGGCATTAGCGGGTCCTCAGTTCCATTCATGATCATGACCGGGATCGGTGAAACCGGCCGGCAGTCAAGATCGGCCGGCAGGTTGGCGATAACAGCGGCGACACCCGCCAACCGCTGGCCGGCCTCGCAGGCCAGCCGATAGCTCATCATGCCGCCGTTGGACATGCCGGTGGCGTACACGCGGCTCAGGTCAAGCGTGTAGCTGGCGGCCAAGTGATCGATCAAGGCCAGCAGAAATCCCACGTCATCGATCGACTCGCGGTGGGCCCGGTATCGCTGCGTTTGACGCCCGTCGTTCCAATGCTGCTCTACCCCTTGGGGACACACAACAAGGAAGCCCTCGTCCTCGGCAAGCTCATTGATCCCACCCTGCAGCTGGCACATGCGGTCGGCGTCACCGCCCCCGCCGTGCAGCGCCAAAACAAGCGGTGCCGGCTGACCGACTTGATAAGACGTCGGCACGAGCAGAAAGTAGGAACGCGTACGTCCTCCATGAGGCAGGCTGCCTTCGATCAAGGGGGACACCGCGGTCGTATCAGTCCGCCCGGCGCAGCCGGTCAAGGCTGCCCAAGCCAGCACAATCGGGAGCAGTCTTCGGATAACCCTGTGTCCAGCCAGGTTGATCTCCTGGGGCTTGTCTCTGTACCCAATACAGGAAGGATTGACCAAGTGTCGCGGCGACGCTGCAATACAAAGGGCTTTGAGCAAGGCCGAGCGAAAGCCAATTGTAAGCGGCGGACGGTTCGGCAGGCACTAGGATGGATTGGGGCAAGCGCGGTCGAGACTGTTGAGGAAGCGAATGATGGACGGAACTGACCAGTCCAGAGAACCTGCGTCGGGGCGCAAACTGCGCCCCAATTTGCACGTCGATGCCAAATGGGTCAGCGGCCTGCTGTTCGCCCCGGCCTGGACACTCACCTTGCTGGCGCTGACCGCCTACCAACTGACGCAGCCGGAGACCGCCAGCACCATCGGTGGGAACCTGCTGGCGAGCATGACGGCCAAGGGGGACGGAGGCGACGAGCCCGACGACTCCGGGGGCGAATTCATCGCCCAGGTCGAGGCCGCCGGTCCGGGTGGCTTGCAGCCCATTCCAGGCATGCAAGCAACCATTACGGTTGATGACCTAGCCCGTTTTACCCCAAATGAACTGCGCGTTCATCTGTTCACACAGGTCGCCGAACAGGTCTACTGGGAAGGTGCCGAGACCGCCGAGGCCAGCGGAGAAACCGCCCTATCCAGCCTTGGCCTGATGGCCCTGTTGACCAATGAGACGCACTTGCAAATTGGCAGTGCTCTGCTTAGCCTGGCGGCAGCCGACCTGCTGCTACTACTGCTGTTGGTGGCTTTCAGTGCCGGCTGGGGCAGACTCGCCAGTCCGGGCGTTGTCCTATTGATGGCCGGTTTGCCCGGCGCGGCCCTGCTCACTCCGCTGACCCTTGGAGTGCGCCAAACACTGACCGCAAGCTCAGGCGGCGACGGCGCAGGATTGGCAGCCATGGGTCAGTTGGCCGGACCCGCCCTGATTCCGGCGGCCGAGGTGGCTATGCGCATCTGGCTCGCTTCCGCGCTGGTAGGCGGTCTGTTGCTGGCGTTGGCGATCGTAGGTGGGCTGGCGCGGCGCGGACGGCGAGCCATCAGCTAGGCATTCCTCGCAGCGGACCGCACCATACAGTTCAAGCCACTGGCGACGACCTCTTGTCACCGGACTCCCTTCCACACGCGACTTAACGATACGCCTTGCGTCTGGGAGCAACCCGCTGGGCTTCGGCTCCCTCATGCCGCCTTCAAGCATCTTGTCAAAGCAGCCACGTCACATGCGTCCTGTGACGTCTCACAAACTTCGAACCCCGATGCATCTCACGCTCCTCGTTCCTTCCCCCCTGCATCTGCTGCCCATGCGGTGTGGCTGCCTTCGGATACACTGAGGTCTCAAGAGCGGTGGAAAGGGTAGGCGATGGCAACCGAACTAATTAAGGTCAACCGGGCTCCGGT
>DASWJQ010000053.1:0-28554 GCA_036397095.1 Anaerolineales bacterium | reverse complement strand
TGTGTGTGTTCTTCTGTGGTGGGGACACTTCATTCAACCACGTCGTGGTTGAGGAGTAGTCTCGGGTTGTTGTCCTAGCCGGGGGGGGCGGGAAACGCCCCCCCGGTTTTCTTTGTACCCAGCGGCCATGACCATCGGCCGCAGGCGCGATAGGGAGGTTCCACTGCAGCCCGGGACTGACTTGCAGTGATTCGCTACATCCTTCGCCGTCTACTTCTTGTGATCCCAGTGGTGGTCGGGGTTACTTTCCTGGCTTACAGCATGGTGCTGTTGACCGGGGATCCAACCTCGGCCCTGGCCGGTGAGCACGCCACACCCGCCCTGCGCGCCCAAATTCGCGAGCAGCTTGGTCTCGACGATCCCTTGCTGGTCCAGTATGCGCGCTATGTTGGTCGCCTGTTGCAGGGCGACTTCGGAACATCGATTATGACCCGGACGCCGGTCGGATCAGAGTTGAGGCAGTTCTTCCCGGCGACGATGGAACTGGCATTCAGCGCCATGCTGATTGCCATCCTAATTGGTGTTCCCCTGGGCGTGATCGCCGGTTACAAGCACAATACGTTCGTCGACCTGGCCAATACCGTGGCGGCCCTAATTGGTGTCTCCATGCCGATTTTCTGGCTGGCGCTCATCATGCTGTGGGTTTTTGGACTCAAACTGGGCTGGTTCCCAACCACCGGCCGGCTGGATACGGCCGTTGAATTGACCAAGATCACTAACCTGTACGTAGTGGACAGTCTCTTGACCAGCAACCCAGCGGCCCTTTGGAACGCGCTTCATCACCTGGCCTTGCCAGCCATGGCCCTGGCCACGATACCGACCGCGTTTATCGCCCGGATCACGCGTTCGGCCATGCTGGATGTGCTGGGCGAGGACTATATACGGACAGCGCGGGCGAAGGGCGCCTTAGAGCGAGTAGTGGTTTTCCGGCACGCGCTCAAGAACGCCATGCTGCCTGTCCTGACGGTTATCGGTTTGCAGGTTGGGCTGTTGATGTCCGGGGCGATCCTGACCGAGACGATTTTCGCCTGGCCGGGCATGGGGCGCTGGGTCGTGAATGCGATCATCGCCCGCAACATCCCGGTGATCCAGACCGCCGTGCTGGTCTTCGCCCTGATTTTTGTCTTCGTGAACCTGCTGGTGGACCTGCTCTACGCGTGGGTTGATCCAAGAATTCACTATGGTTAAGGCTGTGCGGTGACCAGGCTGGAAGGGACCAAGTTCGAACTGCCTGCGTTTGCCGACGCCTCTGCACTCGAGGGGGGTCCGCCGCGGCCACCCTGGAAGGACGTCCTAAGCCGTCTGCGTCGAAACAAGCTGGCCGTTGCCGGTTTTATTATTATCGGCTTCGTAATCGTGATGGCACTGACTGCACCGTTCGTTGCCCAGCAGCACCCGGACGCCAACGGCACGTTCAAGATATTCCCCCGGGACAACAAGCAGCCCCCCTCGCTGGCCCACTTGATGGGTACAGACGCCCTGGGTCGGGACATGCTCAGCCTAGTCATCTATGGCTCGCGAGTGTCGCTGCTGGTTGGGGTGTTCGCAGTAGGGTTCGCCATTTTGCTGGGCGCTTTCCTTGGGGCGATTTCGGGGTACGCTGGAGGCCGCCTCGACAATGTCATCATGCGTTTGATGGACATTATGCTCGCCTTTCCCAGCATCCTGCTGGCGTTGGCCATTGTTGTCATCATAGGCCCGGGCCTGTTCAACGCCATGCTGGCGGTCGGGGTTGTTTCCATCCCGACTTATGCCCGTATCACACGGGCGACCGTGTTGGCCGAGAGCAACCGAGATTACGTGCTCTCGGCTCGCGCCGTTGGGGCCGGCCCGCAGCGGATCCTTTGGCGCCATATCATGCCCAATGCTCTGTCGCCATTGATCATCGCCGCCTCATTGGGAATCGCCACAGCCATCTTGGATGCAGCCGGGCTTGGATTCTTGGGTTTGGGGGCGCAACCGCCGACCCCTGAGTGGGGTCTGCTGCTCAGCCGCAATAGGAGCCACATTTTCACCTCGCCCTGGATGGTCTTCTTCCCGGGGATCTCCATCATGTTCCTGGTGTTGGGCTTCAACCTGCTGGGGGATGGCCTGCGCGATGCGCTTGACCCCAAGATGTCAAGACAGCGCTAGCGGCGACCTTCGGCCGAGGCGGGCGATTTTCCTGCCGGGCCGCTCATTAAGGAAACCGGCGGCAGCGAGACATCGATCCCCTGTTCGTCGAAGGCCCGCTTGAGTTGGCGAATGGCGGCGTCCTGCGCCTGCAAGTAATCCACCTGCCCCATATCGGCCCAGAACTGCACCACCAATTGGATGGCGCTTTCGCCTAGGGCCCGGAACGTCACGGTCGGCCCGGGTTCCGCCAGCAGGCCAGGCACACCCTGGATCGCCTGGTTGGCGGCGTTGGCGGCCGCCTCCAGGTCGGTGTCGTAACGCACATTGACGGCGATCTCCAGCCGGCGCTGGGCCGCGCGGCTGTAGTTGATGATCGGGCTGGTCAGGACATCGCCGTTGGGGATGGTCACGTAGCGGCCGTCAACCGCCCGCAGGTCGGTCGTACGAAGTTGGATGTCGAGCGCGGTGCCGGTGAAGCCGGCCACCTCGATCGTGTCGCCAATCTCAAACGGCCGCTGGATCAGGAGCAGCACGCCGGCAATCAGGTTCTTGGCTACATCTTGCAGGGCGAAGCCGATGGTGAAGCCGGCGATGCCCAGCCCTGCCAGCAGGCTGGTGACGTTGGGTACGACTTGCTCGAGCGCCAGTACGACTCCCAAGACAACAACCGTCCAGCGCGTCAACCGTTGGAGAACTCCTTGGAGTGAGGGCGCCAATCGACGGCGTCTGGAGGCCAACGCCACTGCCCGGCCCAGCCAGGCCGAAATCACGACGGCCAGAACCAGGATGACTATTGCCAGTCCGATGCGCGATAGCAAATCGGGAAACTGGGCGAACAGGGTGCCTAGGGTCTCGGTCAGCGGCGGCATCTTTGCTCCTTCCGTGGCACGGAGCCATACGCCATTATAGAGTTAGGACGAATTGGCTGAGACCGCTCGTAAGGACATCTGTTGTGGCGAGTGATCACGACTCCCCCTCCAGCGCACCTGGAGTCTCGGTGGTAATGCCGTGCTTCAATGCCCAGGCGACGGTCGATGAGGCCATTGACAGCTTGCTGCAGGGCACGTGGCAGGACATCGAGTTGGTCGCGGTGGATGACGGCTCGGCCGATGACACCCTGGGCCGGCTGAAAGCTTGGGCCGGCCGCGATCAGCGGGTTCGGCTAGTGGGAATCGAACATGGCGGACTGGTCGATGCGCTAAACGCTGGCTGGCGGCAGGCCGGCGGCACGTTGATCGCCCGCATGGATGCCGACGACGTGGCGCTGCCGACGCGGCTGGCCAAACAAGTGGCGTTACTGGAAGCTCGGCCGGACCTGGCGGCTGTCGGCAGCCTGGTAGAGAGTTTCCCGCCGGAATCGGCCCGGACAGGGTTTCAACGCTACCTGGATTGGCTTAATGGTCTGATCGAAGAGCAGGCGATCGCCCGCGAGATCTTTGTCGAGAGCCCACTGCCCCATCCGACGGTGGTGATTCGCAGGTCGTGGCTTGAGCGGATGGGTGGTTACGAGGATCACGGCTGGCCGGAGGACTACGACCTGTGTCTGCGGATGCACCTGGCCGGCGCGCGCTTCGCCAAGGTGCCGGAAGTGCTGCTGCGCTGGCGTGAGCACCCCGATCGGGCAACTCGAACCGACTCCCGCTACTCGGTCGAGAACTTCCTGCGGGCCAAGGCACATTATCTGGCACTGGGTCCGCTGGCAGACGCCGACGGGGTGATCGTGTGGGGGGCGGGCCAAATGGGCCGCCGGCTGTCAAAGCACCTGCTGCGGGCCGAGGTGCCGATCGATTGCTTCCTTGACGTGGACCCCAGCAAGATCGGCCGGCGTACGCGGGACCGGCCAGTCCTGCCGCCGGAAGCATTGATGGAGAGGTGGCGCGCTTTGGTACGCCCCAAACTGTTGGCGGTGGTCGGGTCGCACAAAGCCCGGCCCGAAATTCGGGCCTACCTGGTTGACCACGGGTTGGTCGAAGGCGTCGATTGGTGGGCGGCGGCCTGACGCGAGGCAGGGTCCGGCGCAGCGGACCCTGCCAGTCCCAGGAAGAGCCCATGGGAGGAGAGAGAGGTTGGCCGGCATCAGTGCCAGCTTGGCACCATCGTAATGTCGGACATGCATTGTGAGAAGGGTCACAAGTAAGATCGAGTGGTGATCAATGTCACCCCGGCAACGAGCGACCCGGAGGTCTGAATTAGGACCTCGGAGGTCGCATAGCCAAATCTAGCCGGGCGCGCCAGGCGCCTTGATGCGGGGCCAGGCATGCAGGGCAAAAGCGCCGATGGCTGCCAGGCTCAGCAGGCGACCGGCGAGGGCAGGCTGGGAGGCGCGCAGGTACGGGGCCAGCCCGCTGAGCACGACACCAGCATTGAGCAAGACGATGGCGAGCCAGGCGAGGGGCACGCTGCCGCGCTGGCCGCCGAACCGGGGCAGGATCCAGAACGCCACCCCGAGGGCGAATTGGACCAGCCAGCCGACCAGCATGGTCTCAACGTGGGCCGGCAGCCACGCCCAGACCACCGGCCAGAGGCCGGTCGCTTTGGTCGTCAGGAGGAAGGCGCCGAGGCTGGTACCGATGATCAGGTGAATAAAGGAAGCCCGCACGGTGAGTACGGCCAGGCGCGGCATGCTAGCGTCCCTTGACCCTGCCCCAGTTGTTCACCACAAAGCCGGCGACGGCAAGCCACTGGAGGCTGGCGGAGGCCACCAGCACCAGCCCGGGCAGCCAGCCGTTCTGCTTGGCCAACAGCGGCTCACCCAGAACGCGCAGTGCCAAGCCGAGATTCAAGGCGAAGAACACCAACCACATGATGCGCTCATTGCCGCGCGGCCGATCGCGCGAGGCCTTGGGGAACATCCAGTGACCGATCCCGAAGATGAGTTGCGTAAGCCAACCGACGGTAATCAGGTGCAGGAAGGCCGGTGTCGCCGCCACCATCCAACCCGGCACCTCGACGATGGGTTGGGCCGAGGGGACCAGCCATAGCCCCAACCCGACCAGCAAGTTGACCAGCGCGGCGCGCACAAACCAACGTGTCAGGCGCGGCATCGAAGTGTCATTCACTCACTCCAGGCGGAGACGGCCCTACTTGAGAAGCTGTAGCACGAACACGAGTTGGGTTGTGGCCCGTACGCTGTGGGGCAGGTGGGCAGGCATGTAGATCCAACTTCCCGGGCCGATCTCAAACCCGTCGTCTCCCAAACGGACGTGGCCAGTCCCTGCTTGGACCGTGATGACAGCCGGCTTGGCTGCTGTATGTTCCGTCAACTCCTGGCCGGCGGCAAAGCCAAACAATGTGACCTTGGCGTCGGGCCCGTCGTAAAGCGTCCGGCTGACAATGCTGTCATCCGGGATCTCGGGCAGCCGGTCACCAAGATCGGCGATGAAGGTGTAATCGGTCATGCGTAAGAGGCTCCTCGCGTGACTTTCGGTTCTTGAACTCGGCCTGTGGGTCTTCCGACCCCGGGGTCCGTTTGGGAACGGTCCAAGATGAAGCTGCCTTCGCGGATCCCCGGGGTCGGTAAGCTATCGTGTGACGGTTTGGGGTTAGAGAACCCCTGTTGGGCTACTGCGCCAGTTCTCCCTCCGCAAAGATCGTGGGATCCTCATCTCCTTCAGCATACAAGAACCCAGCCAAGCCGCGCTCCAACCGGCTCAGCGCGTGATCGACCAGGATGTACCGACCGGGCACGTCGAGGCTGAATTCAACCATGGTGGCGCCACCCGGCGGCACCAGCGTGGTCTGGACGTCGGTCAGCGGCGGCGAGGTCAGTGACGCCTGGTCGTACACCCGGTCGAAAATCTCACCGATGACGTGGAACGAAGATATGAAGTTGGGTCCGCCGACGCCGAAGAACAACCGAACGGTGTCGCCAACTTCGGCGCGCAGCGCGTTCTCGTCGCTCGTCAACGCGCCGGCCGCCCCGTTGAACACGAAGTACTCGGGGTCCTCGTCCAACATACGCTCATAGCTGTAGTCCAAGTGGCCTGTCGTACCGAAGGGTTGCGCGGTGTAGATCTCCCCTTGCATAATGTAGAACTCGCGGTCTACCGCCGGCAGGCCGCCTTCCGGCTCGACCACAATCAGACCGTACATGCCGTTGGCGATATGCTGCGCCACGCTCGGTGTGGCGCAGTGGTATACGAAAACGCCGGGCGCCAAAGCCTGGAAGTTGAAGACGCGCTCCTCCCCCGGTGGTGTCTCGGTGTAGACGGCGCCGCCCCCAGGGCCGTTGACAGCATGCAGGTCAATCGAGTGGGACAGGTGGCTGCTGGTCGCGTTGGCCAGGTGGAGCTCAACCGTGTCGCCGACGCGGACCCGGATCATCGGACCAGGAATCTGGCCGTCGAAGGTGAAGTAATCGAAGGTGGTTCCGTCCGCCAGTTGGCCTGTCACCTCAATCGCTGTCAGCTCAACCAGGACGGTCTCCGGAGCACGGTCGCCGATTGGTTCGGGCATATCGGCCGGATTGCGCACGATGTTCTCGCCGCTGGCGGCCGGGGCACTGCCTTCTCCGACGATCAACTCACCCCACATCCCTGCCTGGCGATGCCCAGGCAGCGAGCAGTAGTAGACATAGCTGCCGTCCTCTTCGACGCGAAAGATGACCGTCGCGACGTCCTCGAGTGCGGTCACTTCGGCCGTCTTGACGCCGAATTCGTCAATTGCCAGGTCGTGACTGATGGCATCGCCGTTGATCAACGTGATCTGGACCAAGTCGCCCGGTTCGGCGGTCAAGGTCGGGTTGACCTGCCCGTCGATCGATCCACCCTGGCCGACGAAAACCAGTCCGCCGTAGCCGCCTCCCGTGATCAGTTGGTACTCAACATCCGGCGTCTCTTGAGGCAGGCCACCGGCTTCCGCAACCTGCGCCGGCGGATTGGTTGCTGGTGCCTCCACGGGCTCCCGGGGCCCAGTGCCTCCCGGTGGTGCAAATATCAGAATGATGGCCAGGGCGGCGATCAGGAACAAAAGTGGGTAAATCCGTCGCATGATGGGTTCTCCTTACTCCGCAGGATGGTTGTGGGACAGGGCGGCGCTAACGGCCGACGTCAAATCGTCTCGAAACGGTTGGAGCTGTCGTTGGTAAATGTCCAGGGCCTGACGCGCATTGTGGAACCTGGCGAACAGACAGCCGACACAGGCCATTCGGTGGTCGATAAACACTTGGCCTGTGCACGGCCATCGATCAACCAGCTCGGCGATTGGTTGGTCCATCAATTGACTGGTTTCGTCGAGAGGCGAGGCCATGTGACTATTGTGGCTGCTGGCCTGCGTGCAGTCTTTGCGCTAGCGCAAAGAGGAGCCGGCTGGGGAGTCCCGGCTGCCGGGGAATTACTGGGTCAGGCGTTGTCGGGGGGCAGGTCCTCCGCGATGCTGATCAGGCGATGGGGCTGCAAGATTGCGATTCGTTTGCGTTTGGCCTGGAGGATACCGAGGCGTTCCCAGGCCTTTAACGTTCGGCTTACTGTGTACAGGGAAGTTCCGGCCATATCGGCCAGGTCCTGACGGGTAAGTGAGGCCTCGATGTGGAGGACGCCGTCCGCCTCGCGCCCCAGCTGGGAGGCTAGACGAGCAAGCGTCCGGGCGATGCGCCGTTCGACCTGCTCGGTGCTCATTTCACGCAGGCGGCGGTGGGCCGATTGCAGCATGTTGGCTGCAAAACGCAACAAACGACGGCTGATGCCGGGAAATCGCTGCATGATCTGGTCGAAGGTGTCGGCATCGACAAAATAGGTTGTGACCGGCTCGAGCGCAATGGCGCTTGCCGGGTAGGTGTTGCGGCCAGCGACAGGCAGAGCGCCAATCACGCCGCCGCGTTCGAAGACGTGAAGCAATACCTCCAGGCCCTCGGCCGAGGTTTGCACAACCTTCACCGCGCCCTCATCGATCAAGTGGAAAACGGTCGCTGGGGCGTCTTCTAAGAACAGCGCCTCGTCTGGGTCGAAGCGGGCCCGCTTGAAGAGGAGGCGCAACGCAGCCAGCTCGTCTGTGGATAGGTCGGCGAATAGTTCGGCTTGCTGGAATGCATCCGGGAGGTCGGAGGAGGCTGCCTTGCCAGGCTCGTCAGGCGCCATGCTGCTCCCGTTGTGCCTGGCGCCCGGGTAGTGGTGTCAGCCGCGGGACGCGCTGTTGGTAGTGCCGGTAGGCCGCGCCAAATTCGGCCACCAGCTTGCGCTCTTCGAAGATGCTGCCGATGTACAAATAGAGCGTCAGGCCGATGTTGAGCGCAAGCAAGCTGGTTGTCATGCGCGGCAGCGCCCAAATGAAGAGCAGACCGGCCGTGTACAGAGGATGGCGCACGTAACGGTAGAGTCCGCTGACCACCAGCCGCGAAGGTTGGTCGTTTTGTCCGGCCAACTGGCTCAACCCGAGGAACCCGGCCGGGCCGGTCTGCATCAAACCGATTAGCAGCAAGACTACGGCCAACACTTGCAGACCGAGAGTCAGCCACAGCCACGGAGGTTGCAGGTTGTACAGCAACCGGCCCGGCCACAGCAGCGGTAGGACCAGCACCGGCAGGAAGGTCAGGCCCCCTACCACGTTAAAGGCCAGCCGATACCAGCGGTCGGTCGCTGGGCCGAACCGGCGACGGGCACCTTGCTTGGCCGCCGGGCTGGCTAACCAGCTGTGCAGGGCGCCATAAGCGGCCATGGCTGCCAGCGTCCCAATAAATGGAATGGCGATCACTGACCCCATCACTTCTCCCGGGCGCATTGAATGGCGTTCATCTTACCGCAGCGTTGGCGTACGGGCCGATTCGGCCCGCATGGTACAATCGCTGCCTGGCCGGGAAAACTGCTGCCGGATGCCGACGGGCCCACCCGCGTGACATTGACAACACTGTGCGTCTTTTGTGGATCCAGCGATTCAGTCGACCCTGCCTACCTGGCGGCGGCCGCCGACCTGGGCCGCTTGCTGGCCGAACGCGAGCTTTCAATTGTCTACGGGGGGGGCCGCACGGGGTTGATGGGGGCATTGGCCCAGGCAGCGTTGGCCAAGGGAGGGCGGGTGGTCGGGGTGCTCCCCAGGTTTTTCGACACACCGGCGCTGGCCGAGCGCTCGCTGTCTGAGCTGGAGTTGGTGGACAGTATGCACGAGCGCAAAGCGCGGATGGCCGAACTGGCCGACGGCTTCATTGCACTGCCAGGAGGCTTCGGCACCTTCGAGGAGCTGTTCGAAATCTTGACCTGGGCGCAGATTGGGCTGCATCAGAGTCCGATCGGAGTGCTCAACGTCCGAGGCTATTTCGATCCCCTGATTGAGCTGATCGAACATGCCGCCGCCCAAGGTTTCATCTACGGTGAGCACCGTCAATTGCTGCAAATCGAATCCGAGCCGGGCGCATTGCTTGAACGCATGACCGCCTACCAGCCCCCGGGCGATCTTGCCCGGTGGGTCGATCGAAGGAGCGAACCAGGATGAATGCAGCCGAATACTTCGATCACTGGCAGAAGGTCTGGCGCGATCTGATCCGGGCCGTTGCCGTGCTCAAAGATGAGCACCTGGACTTCCGTCCATCCGACAACTACCCGCGCACGGTCGGGGACATACTGCGCCATTTGATCAACCTCGAGCAGGGCTGGATCGGCTACGTCATCCGCCGAGATCAAGAGGGCTGGCCCGACGAACGCATGGCAGAACTGAGCACTGTCCAGGCGCTGCGCGATGAACTGCAGCGTGTCCACCATCAGACAATGGACTATCTGCAGACCATACCGGCCGAAGACTTCAATCGGATCGTTCAGGTACCCGGCGATGGCACGCCGAAGCTCGGTTGGATCCTTTGGCATGTGCTCGAGCAGCAAATCCACCATCGCGGCGAACTGTTCATGTGCCTGAGCCTGCTCGGTTTGGATCGACCCAAGACCGATCGACCCGGCTGACGGCTAGCCCATGACCGAATCCATCCGGATGCTGCATTTTGCCGACGCGCACATCGGCATGGAGAATTACGGTCGTATAGACCCAGAGACCGGCACGTCCTCCCGGGTCCGTGATTTCCTCGACCGGCTCGATGAAGTCATCGACTACGCCATTAACCACGAAGTCGACCTGGCTGTTTTCGCCGGGGACGCCTTCAAGAACCGCGACCCAGATCCGACCCAGCAGCGTGAGTTCGCCGCCCGCATCAAGCGGCTGGCCGATGCCGCCCCGACACTGCTCTTGGTCGGCAACCACGACATGCCGGCCATGGCCTCCAAGGCCAACAGTGTCGACATCTTCCGCGCCTTACAGGTTCCCAATATCTTGATCGGCTGGCAACCCGAGGGTCAGGTGGTCGAGACCAGGCGGGGTCCAGTGTACCTGGCCTGGATGCCCTACCCGATGCGCAACCGGTTGCTGAGCCGCGAGGCCTACCAGGGGAAGACGATCGATGAACTCGAGGCCATTCTGCGCCAGACGGTGTCCGACATCCTCGGGGACCTAACCCAGCAGGCAAGTGAGCACGACATGCCGCGGGTTCTGGCCGGACACTTTTCGGTCGCCGAGGCCAAGTTGGGCTCCGAGCGCAGCGTGATGCTCGGCCGCGACGTGGCCGTCCACCAGTCAACGCTGGCCGATGAGTCCTGGGACTACGTCGCCATGGGGCACATTCACCGCCACCAACTGGTCAACCCGGGCATGTACCCGCCGGTGGTTTACAGCGGCTCGCTGGAGCGGATCGACTTCGGCGAAGAGGGCGAGCCTAAAGGCTTCTGCTGGGTCGAGCTGGCGCGCGGCAAGACAGAGTGGCGCTTCGTTCCAGTGCAGGCGCGCCGATTTCGCACGATTGCGGTCGACGCGACCGGGGCTGACGATCCGACCGAGGCGGTCCTTGCGCAGGTCGCTGTCGCCGAGCCAGGCGAGGTGGTGCGGGTGGTGGTCAACCTGCGCGACGACCAGCAGTCGGTCTTCCGCGAGCGCGAGGTGCAGCGGACACTGGAGGCGGCCTCCAGCGTCAGCGTGGTGCGCCAGGTGGAGGTCGGAGCCCGCATGCGATTGTCCGAGGCCTCGGCCGAGGCGCTGGCACCGCTCGAGTTGGTCGAGCGCTACCTGGCGAGCCGGCAGGTGCCGGCCGACAGGGTCGAGGCCTTGCTGGCCGAGGCGCGCGCCCTGATGGAAACGACCTGACGATCACTATCCATGATCCCGATCGAGATCGACCTGACGAACTTCCTGGCCTATCGCCACCCCGGGCCCCTGCGGCTGGAGGGGATGCACGTCGCCTGCCTGGCGGGGCCGAACGGCGCCGGCAAATCGTCACTGCTGGATGCCATTACCTGGTGCTTGTGGGGTAAGGCCCGCTCCAACTCGGCCGACGACCTGGTTCACCAGGGCCAAACCGAGATGGGGGTCACCCTTCAATTCGAACAAAGCGGCCAGCGCTACCGGGTGATCCGCCAGCGTAAGACCGGCAAGCGCGGCTCGTCGCTGCTCGAACTGCAGATACGCGACGAGCAAGGCGAGATATGGCGTTCCCTGTCCGAAGGTACGATCGGTGAAACGCAGTTGCGGATTGTTCAACTGCTGCATCTGAACTATGACACCTTTGTCAATTCGGCCTTCTTGATGCAGGGGAGGGCCGACGAGTTCACAACCAAGACGCCTGGCCTACGCAAGGAGATTCTGGCCAGCATCCTGGGTCTGGACCGATGGGAGGAGCTGGAAACGGCGGCCAAGGAGCGGCTGCGAGAACGCCAGTCGACTGCCCAGCAGATGGATGGGCGTATCGACGAGTGGGAGCGCGAGCTAGCCCAGCGCAGCGAGCGATCCGAGTCCCTCAACCAGGCTGAGCGTCAGGCGGAAACGTTGGCCCAGGAACTGGCAGAGGCCGAGACGGTCTGGGCCGGGCTTGAGCAGAGCCGCATGGATATGGTTGTCTACCAGCGCCAAATTGACGACCTGACCCGCCGGATTGTGGCGCGCCAGAAGGAAATCGGCGAGGGACAAGAAGAGGTCGCCCAGCTCCAATTGCGGGCCGACGCCAGTGCGCTGCAGGCGGCGCTGGCTGAAACGCGGCGGTCTCTCGAAGAACTCGAACCGCTCGAGCAACGGCGCAAACAAGCGGTTGAGACGAAAGCAGAGCTGCAGCAGGAGGCGGCTGGATTGCGCGGCGCCAATCAGGCGCTGGGGCCGGAGACCGAACCGATCAAGGCTCGCGTCACCGTGCTGGAGGCGACCAGCGAGCCGACCTGCCCGACCTGCGGTCAATCGCTTGATGACGATCACCGTCACCGCTTGCTGACCGAACTTCAGGCACAGGTGACATCGCGACGTGAACAATACCGTCAGAACCGGGAACGTGTCGAGGCGATTGAGGCTGAGCTGGCAGGCTTGGAGACAGGGTTAGGGCAGCTGGAGGCGGACCTGCGCGACCGGCCAGCCCTGGAAAAGCGGGCCGGCGAACTCGAAGCCGGTCTGAGCCATGCGGCCGAAGCCGCCGACCAAGCGGCCAACCTGCAGGCCAGGCTCGGTCGCTGGACCGATGCCCTTGCGCAAGACCAGGTCGCGCGCGCCCAAATTGAAGCCAGCGTCGAACAGACCGAATTGGCGCTCAAGGCAGCCTCTCTGACCCAGGCCGACCTGGACGAGCTGCGCCGCAAGAAGCGATTGGCCGACGAACGCGTTGGCGGCGCCCGCCAGCAGCTGGCGACATTGGATAAGGTCGAGCAGCAGCTCGACTCGACGCGTTCGGAGCGGGCCAACGTCGCCGAGCAAATCTCGCTGCTGGAGGAGCTGCGGGAGGCGTTCAGCAAGCGAGGTGTTCCGGCCATGATCATTGAGACGGTCGTGCCCGAATTGGAGCGCAGCGCCAACGAGTTGTTGGGCCGCATGACCGATGGCCGGCTCAACGTTCGCATTGAAACACAGCGAGAGATCAAGACTGGCGAGCTGCGGGAAGCGCTCGATATCATCATTTCTGACGAGCTCGGCAGCCGCCCTTACGAGTTGTATTCAGGTGGCGAGGCCTTCCGGATTAACTTCGCCATCCGGATCGCTCTCTCAAAGCTGTTGGCCAATCGGGCCGGAGCGCAACTGCGCAGTCTGTTCATCGATGAAGGCTTTGGCACGCAGGACGCCCGGGGGCGCGAGCAGTTGGTTGAGGCGATCAACGCCATTCAAGATGACTTCGAGCGTATTCTGGTGATCACCCATATCGAGGAGTTGAAAGATGCCTTCCCCACTCGGATTGAGGTGCGCAAGACACCCGAGGGGTCGACTTTTAGTTTGAACTGATCCCCGCCGGCGGCTGGGTCGGGTTGTCGGGCCCGTTGACCGGCAGCCAGACGGCAACGCTCGTTCCGTCGCCTGGCAGGCTGCTGACCTCGATTCGTCCCCCATGCAACTCGGCAATCTCCTTGCAAATGGCCAAGCCCAACCCCGTGCCGGGCGCGCCGGTTTGCTGGCTAGCATGGCCGCGGAAGAAGCGGTGGAAGATCATCGGCTGCTCGTCCGGCAAGATTCCCAGGCCGGTGTCCTGCACATCGGCCACGACCCACGGATGGCCATTCTCTTTCAGATGTCGCGTGCGCAGCACGATTCGACCGCCATGCGGCGTGTAGTTCATGGCGTTGGTCAGTAGGTTCGTGAAAACCTGGCTCAGCAGACGGGAGTCCCCCTGGGCTTGCGGCAGCCCCTCATCGGTTTCGACCGTCAACTGAATAGCCTGCTCGGCGGCCAACGCCCGGCGGTCCTCCGCCAGGTCGAGCAGCAGGCCGTTGACGTCGACCGGTCTGGGCTCGAACGGGGTCGCCCGCGACTCGAGCCGGGAGAGCGACAGCAAATCATCGATCAAGTGAGCCAACCGCTCGCTCTCGCGGTTCAGAGTCTCCAGATACTCACCGGCCCGAATCTCGCTCGGATTCTCTCCGAGCAGGTCAACGTACAACCGGATGTTGGTCAGGGGCGTCCGCAGTTCATGTGACACATCGGAGACGAACTGGGACTTGAGACGGTCGAGCTCCTTGAGGGCCGAGATGTCGTGCTGGACCGCCACCAGGTTCAGGACCTGTCCCTCCTCACTGCGAATGGGCGTAATCGTGACCGAGGCGTCGTAGGTACCGCCATCCTTGCGCTGATTAACCAACTCCCCATGCCAGGGACGGCCATCCGCAATCGCCTGCGACATTTCGTCATAGAGCTCGGTCGGACCTTCCTCGGAGCGCAAGAAGCGGGCATTGCGCCCCAGCGCCTCCCGCCGGCTGAACCCATTGAGCCGCTCCCAGGCCGGATTGACATATTCGATCACACCGGCCGAATCGGTCACCAAGACGGCGTCGCCAATGTTTGTCAGAATCGCTTCGAGCCGGTCCCGCTCCGACCGGAGCGCAGTCTCCAGAGCCTTGCGCGCCGAGATGTCCAGCACAAGACAGGTTACGCCCTGCGGCTGGCCCTCGTCATCCGTAATCCGATTGACGGCAAACAAAGTGGGCACGCGCCGCCCTGACGGTTGGCGGAATTCGATTTCGTACATCTCGGAAGCGGGACGCTCGCCGGCGATGCGCTGGTTGAACCGGCCCAACACCATCTGCCGGGTGTTGGCCGGAAGAAAGCGATCGGCAGCTTCGCTCAGGCGCATCCCTTGCAGCTCGCCCACTGGTGAGCCGACAATCTCGGCAAAAACCTGGTTGGCATAGCCGATGGTGCCGTCGGTGGCGATGTGAATGATGCCGGTCAGGGATGTCTCGACCAGACCCCGGTAGCGGGCCTCGGACAGCGCCAGATCTCGTGTGCGTTCGACCACTTGGCGCTCGAGTCGCTGCGCTTGCTTTTCGATCTGGCCATAGAGATCGGCGTTCTCGATGGCAACAGCCGCGTGGGAGGCGAATGCGATCAACAGGTCAAGGTCGGGTAGTGAGAAGGGGCGGCTTGTGCCCAGCCGGCGGACGGCCATCACGCCCATCGTGCGCTGGCGAATGTTGAGCGGCGCCAGGGCCAGGCATTCCAGCTCATCATCCGGCGTGCCAGGCACCTGCAACCCCTGTTCGCGACCGGCCGGATCGTTGGCGACGAGCGCTTCGCCCGTCTGTAATACCTGGCCGGCCAACCCATCCGTCGGTTCGAGGATCATGGCCAGCATGGCCTCCGCTTGTGGATCCATCGCCACAAGTGTGCGCAGGCGGTTGTCGGATGGATCGAGCATGTGGATCCGGCTGCCATCGGCGTTGAGCAGGCGCTTGGCCTGCTCGGCGATCATGCGCAGCACCGTTTCCAGGTCTAGCGAGGCCGACACAGACGCCGAGGTCTGGATCAACGCCCGCGCTTCCTGCTCCCGCTGCTGCATTTCGCGGTAGAGCCGCGCATTCTTGATCGCAATGGCGGCCATGCTGGCGATCGACTCGACCAACTCCAACTGTTCCGACTGGAACGTCCGGCCCCGGCGCGTCTTGAACAAGCCCATGGCGCCGATCGGCTCATCACCTACGAATAGCGGCAGACCGAGAAATGCATGAAGCCCGGCGCGCGACCACTCCTCGAGCGCCTGGTTGTGGCCGCCGTACTCGTCGAGCAGCAATGCTTTGCGAGTTTCAATCATGTGCCAGGCGACTCCCTGACCGCGGCGCGCCGGGCCGAAGTCAATCCCGCCCTGCAGGCCGTAGGTGTAGGGAAAGACGAGGGTTTCGCCGTCGGACTCAAGCAGGGCGAAAGCCCCGGCGTCGGCGCCGGAAATCTCGACCGCCAGTTGGATGACGCGCTTCAACACGGTTGGCAGGTCGAGTGCGCTGGCCACGGTCTGGGCCACCTGGTTGCGCAGACGCTCGCGCTCGAGCGAAGCCCGCATCGCTTCGCGCGCCCGCACCTGAGTTATGGCGACAGCCACGTGGTCGGCCAGGGCGGCCATGATGGGAATGTGTTCGGATGTCAACCAGGCAGCCGTCACATTGATGACTCCTACCGGTTGCTCGGCGCTCATCAGCGGCGCCAGGATCGTTGGCTGGTTGCCTCCAACCAGCCGGACGATTACCGGCAGGAGCGCCGACAGCCGCTCGGGCACCAGCGTGCTGATGATTTCTTCGCGGTCGTCGAAGAAGAGCGTTTCGCCGGTGGAGAGAACCTGGCGGTAGGCGGGGGAACGCGCCAGGTCGAAACGATGGCCTTCGATGGTCAAGCCGGTGAGGCGCTGAAGTGTGCGCTCGACGCTAGGGCTGAGAATCCGGCTGCGAATTTCGAGTTGGCCGCTTTCGGTGAGCAGGGCGACGCCGCCGATCAAGTGCAGCCGGCGCAGTTCCTCGGAGACAGCGCGCAGGACATCGGCCTCGCTCGAGGTCGCCCGGCGGGCGACGGCTGCGGCTGCCCGCAGCGGCGGGATCCAGGTGGCATCAACGTAGGCGCCGGCAGAGGCGGGGCGTTTGGCGGGCTCGATTTCCTTCACAGCGCCGCCAGTGTATCACGCTCACCTTGGCCGCAATATCACCCGGCCGGTGCAGTCCGCTTCCTATCCGCGGGGGATGGTTGCGCGGCAACATGCCAGGCATGGGCGTCGCGCAGCGCGTGCGCGACACCCTTCGGCTGAGGCAGTCCGAGGGCCATCAGGCTGGCCCGATTGTCATAGTAGAAATGCAGGCCGGCCAGACGCAGCATGGGGATTCGTGCGGGAATTGGCAGCCCGTCGGGCAGAGCGACTGCAAGCGACCCAAGCAGGCGCAACGGGGTCGAAGGCAGGCGCCAGCGGGGCGGCCGGCGGCCAGCGAGGTGGGCCAGCTGCACCAGAAGGTCGTAATGGGTCAAGTTATGACCGGTCAGCAGGTAGCGCTGGCCGGTCTGGCCTCGCTGCCAGGCGGCCAGGATGCCATCGAGCACATCGTCCAGGTGGACCACATTCAGACCGCCGGCCGGTGCGATCGGCGGCAGCCTGCCATCAACCACTCGCGCCAGGATCCCGCCCTGCTTGCGTTTGATATCGCCCGGGCCGAAGATGGCCGAAGGACACACAATGACGGCATCCAGGCCTTGGCCGACTGCCTTGTGCACCTCGACTTCGGCCACGTGCTTGGCGTAGGCATAGGGCCAGCTACGCCCGTCACCGTTCCAGGTGTGGTCCTCGCGCATGCCGGCGTCAATTCGATCGTCATCTGGCCGGGGCAACCCCAGGGCCGCCACCGATGACACGTGTAGGAAGCGTTCGACGCTCTGCTCGCGGGCAGCCGTCAGCAGATGGCGGGTCCCACTGACATGGCTGCGATGGAGCGGGGCAGCGCGACGCCAGCCGGCCACCAATCCGCCGCAGTGGATGATGGTCTTGGCGCCTTCGCTGGCCCGGCGCAGAGAAGCCGGATCGAGCAAGTCACCCTGGCACAGCTCAAGATCGAGACCCGCCAACGGTGACAGGTCACTGGTCGACCGGTGCAGGGCGCGCACCCGCTGGCCGGCCATCGCCAGGCGCTGGGCCAGCTTGGATCCGAGGAACCCGGTGGCGCCGGTTACCAGGATCGGTTCGGCAAGCCGAACGTGGTCAGTCAAGCCACTCAACGATGGTGGCTTCGCCCTGCCCAACACCGACACATAGCGTCGCCAGCCCGTAGTACGGGGTTGGGCTCTGGGTGGAACGGCGCTTCATTTCATGCAGCAATGTGGTCAGGATGCGGGCGCCGGAACAGCCAAGTGGATGGCCAAGGGCGATGGCCCCTCCGTTGACGTTGGTGATTTCGTGGGACAGCCCCAGGTCGCGCATGACGGCCAGCGCCTGGACGGCGAAGGCCTCGTTCAATTCGATCAGACCCAGGTCTTCGATCGTCAGACCGGCCCGCGTCAGGGCTTTGCGCGTGGCCGGGATGGGCCCCAGGCCCATCGTCCGAGGCTCGACACCGGCGGCAGCCGAGGCCACCACCCGCGCCATGGGCCGGATGCCCAGTGCCGCCGCGCGAGTGTCGCTCATCAATACCAGTGCCGCCGCACCATCGTTGATGCCGGAAGCATTGCCGGCGGTGACGGTGCCGTCCGACCGGAAGGCCGGTTTGAGCCTGGCCAGCGCCTCAAGGCTGGTGTCGCGCCGAGGCCGCTCATCGGTTGTGACCAGCACCGGGTCGCCGCGACGCTGGGTAACGGGCACCGGCAGCAGTTCGGCCTCGAAGCGGCCCGAGTCCATGGCATCGAGCGCCCGCCGGTGGCTCTCGTAAGCGAATGCGTCCTGCTCTTGGCGCGAGATATCTTCGGTCAGACGGTAGACATTCTCGGCGGTCTCGCCCATGGACTCATGGCCGTAAGCTTGCTTGAGACGGTCGTTGGGGAAGCGCCAGCCGAGTGTGGTATCCCAGGCGGTCTGGTCGCCCCAGGGGTAAGCGTACTCGGCCTTGGCCAGGGCATATGGGGCGCGGGACATGCTCTCAACGCCGCCGGCGACATAGACCTCGCCTTCACCAACCTTGATCGCCCGGTAAGCGGCGTTGACCGCTTGCAAACCAGAGGCGCACAGACGATTGAACGTGACCGCCGCCACGCTTACCGGCAGTCCGGCGAGCAGCGTGGCCATACGGGCGATGTTGCGGTTGTCTTCGCCGGCCTGATTGGCGCAGCCAAAGTAGACCTCTTCGATCTCAGCTGGGTCGACCCCGGACCGCTCGACGGCTTCGGCGATGACCAGAGCTGCCAGGTCGTCGGGTCGGATGCTGGCCAGGGCACCGCCATGATTGCCGATTGGCGTGCGGACGGCTGACACGATGACTGCTTCGGGCATTGCGCTTCTCCCATCGCCCCCGGGCAAGAGTGCCGGATTCTATCATCGGCATAGGAACGGCCGAAGCGGTTTCGTCGCGGTAAACTCCTGATGGACTCCGACTCGCAAATTGCCTAAGAGGCACCGATGTCAATCCTGGCAAACTGGAAAGAAGTCATCGAGACCGCCAATCTGTCGCCTGAACGCCGGATGGATCCGATCAGCCGCTGGTTGATCATTACCCGCTCGGCGGTGCTGACGATGACGTTGACTTCCGGCTTGATCGGGGGCCTGCTGGCGGCAGCCCTGGTAGCCCGGCCCAACTGGCTGCATTTCGGCCTGGCGTTGCTTGGGATGATGATCGCCCACGCCACCAACAACATGATCAACGACTATTTCGATCTGTCGGGTGGCGTTGACGATGACACCTACGCCCGGGCGCTATATGCCCCCCATCCCGTGCTGTCGGGCATGATCTCGCGGCGCGGTTTGGCGACGGCCATTCTGCTTGCCAATTTCGTCGATGCGCTGATCATGACTTACCTGATCATTCAAGTGGGATGGCCGATTCTGGGGTTTGCGCTGGTAGGCCTGTTCCTATCGGTTTTCTATGTGGCGCCGCCGCTCAAGCTCAAGCATCGCGGCCTGGGCGAGCCATCGGTGTTTCTGGTCTGGGGCCCCTTGATGATCGGCGGCAGCTACTACGCCGCCGCCGGCAGCATGCCGCCGGCCGCCGTCTGGATCGCATGCCTACCCTATGCGCTGCTGGTGATGTCAGTTTTGATGGGCAAGCACATCGACAAACGTGAGGCCGACGCAGCCAAAGGCATCCGCACCTTGCCGGTCCTGTTGGGTGACAAGGTCTCACGCTGGCTGAACATCGGCTTGATGGTTGCCTACTACCTGGTCATCGTGGTGTTGGTCATGACGGGTCGTCTGGGCCCTTGGCTGTTGATCGTGGCGTTGGCCCTGCCACGGCTGGTGCGGGTAACCCGTACCCACCTCGAGCCCAAGCCGGCGACCAAGCCGGACAATTATCCCGTCTGGCCATTATGGTACGTATCGGCCGCCTTCTACCACAACAAGCTGGCCGGCGGTTTGTTCGTCGTCGGGCTGGCGTTGAATCTGCTGGTGCCGTGGTTGGCTGGTTTGATCTCTCGTGTCTAGCGGGCAAGATCGAGGAGGAGAAAGCGTGATGGACGCGCGCAAGTTGACCGCCGAATTCATTGGAACATTTGCACTTGTGTTCATTGGCGCCGGAGCTGCCGCCGTGGGTGTCGGTGGGGTCGTCGGGGTTGGGCTGGCGCACGGCCTGATTCTGACGGCCGTGGTCTACGCCTGGGGTGGGCTGTCGGGGGCGCATGTCAACCCGGCGGTGACGTTCGGCGTCTGGCTGCGTGGCAAGATCGAAACTGGCCTGATGATTGGCTACTGGCTGGCGCAGCTGTTCGGCGGTGTGGTCGCCGGCCTGCTGCTGGCTTTCGTGCTGCCCGACCAGCCCAACCAACTGGGTGCGACCGTGCTGGCCGATGGCGTGACGCCGGTGGCTGGTTTCGTTCTCGAGGCAGTTTTTACGTTCTTCCTGGCGACGACCGTTCTGCGGGCGGCCGTCCGCGGACAGGCGGGTCAACTGGCGGGGGTTGCCATTGGACTTACGTTAGCGGCCAGCATCCTGATGGGTGGTCCGTTAACCGGCGCTTCGCTCAACCCGGCGCGCACACTGGGCCCAGCGGTGGCCGCTGGTCAGTTCGCCGACATTTGGCTGTACTTCGCCGGGCCGTTGGCAGGCGGTGCCCTGGCGGCGCTGGTCGATTGGCAGCTGGGTGAGTAGCATGACTTTGCAGAAGATCGGAGTAGTCAAGTGATTACTTCTGCTCGGCGAGGACGCTCGGACGGGGCAGAGACGGCCCAGCTGGACGAGGACAAGCGAGATTACGACTAACCGAGTAGGGGACCAGATTCGGATCCCCTTCTTTCCTGTCCTCTTGGGCGCCTATGCTGTGCTTGGTCCTTGGGCGGCCAATATCGAGGAGTTCAGCGGCGCAACTGCAGTTCGCCCTTTGATTGTGACGATGGTAGTGTCGGCCATAATGTTCGGGCTTGCTCGGGTAGCCTTTGGAGGCTGGGCATGGGCAGCATTGCCGGCGAGCGCTGCAATCGTCCTGCTTACGGGATATGGCCACATCTACCGGGTGCTGGAACCAGCGCAGCTGATGGGCATGCAGCTCGGCCGTCATCGCCACCTTATCCCCGCCGCTGTCGTGCTGGTGGTGGCCTTTTCCATGATTGGTCGACGGCGACCAACCTGGGTGTTGAATTTGGTGCCCGTTGCAAACCTAATGGCCGTAACGGGCCTAGTGCTGCCGGTAGTGCTCATCGTAGCCGCCACACTTCAAATGGAGCGCAACGCGGACAATAGGGAGAACTCGGCTCTAGTTATTCCGATCCCGAAAGTGCAGGACTCGAGTCAGATGCCTGATGTGTACTACATTGTTACCGACACCTACGCGCGCGGCGACGTTCTGCTAGGTACGTACCAATACGACAATGGCCAGTTCTACCGGTTTCTGGAGGAGCAAGGTTTCTACGTCGCCGACCAAAGCCGGGCGAACTATCTATGGACGCACTTATCACTTGCCTCCGCTCTGAACATGCAATACATACAAGAACTGTTGCCCGATCTTGACAACAATTCAGGCGCCCAAGTAGTCGACGCTCTCAAACACAGCCGTTTGCGAGCGACATTGGAAGCGGCGGGCTACTCGACCGTAGGTTTCGCGACCGGCTGGGATGGGTCGGAGTTCTATGATGCCGACATTCTGCTCTACCCAGATATGCCAGATTTCCAGCGCCTACAGCACGCCGGAACGATTAGTGACTTCGAGGGTATCTTGCTGCAAAACTCGGCGGCAATGGTTCTCATCGACCTCGACAGTTTGCGTCGCACGCCAGTCGCGGAGTTTGTCGCCGCTCGGCTGGAGGATCGCTTTACTCTGCAAAGGTCGATTGCGCTTGGTCAGTTCGAGAACTTGGCAAACGTCCCGTCGATCCCCGGCCCGAAGTTCGTGTTCGCCCATATACTTCCGCCGCACGGTCCACATCTATTCGGCCGAGACGGCGAGCTAGTTGACTACGAGCCAAGGGCGTTCACCCTGACTGAAGGCTTAGTAGCTGATAGCAGAGGCAGTTCTAGGTATTTGGACGAATTGATCTATGTAACGACTCGCCTCGAGCAGATCGTGCAATCAATCCTGACGAACTCCACCCGGCCGGTCGTGATCGTCTTACAATCGGATCATGGGCCAGCTGTAGGCATCGATTGGGATGATGACCCTGACTTGCAGGCACTAGCTAACCGGGCGGCCATCCTAAACGCCTACTATCTTCCACCCGATTGCCAGTCAAGTCTCTATCCAACGATTACTCCGGTGAATTCGTTTCGAGTGGTACTTGGCTGCGTATTTGGAGCAGAGATCGACATAGTCCCGGACAGAACCTACATCGGCTACAACAGCTTCGAATTGCTCGCCTTCGATTCGATAGACGACTGACCTGCGAGTGTACAATCTTAGGCCCCGGCCATGTTCCGGATCGTCCCTAGCTACCCCGCCACGGCGCGGCCGAAAGCGGCTGGTCGCGCAGGGAGCGATCGGAGACCCACGGCGCATAGGGTGCCATCGTCAGGGCGGCCAGCGACAGCAGCACGGTGTCGTAGTTGACGCGCCAACCGGCATAGTCGCGCCAGGCTTGGTCCCGATCGGGCTTGAGTGGCAGACCGGCTGCAGCCAACTGCTGGTAGGCGTGATCGAACTCGCTGCGGTCGATGCTGATGGGATCATCCGGCTGGGGGTTCGGGTTGTAGCTAATGCGGAAGAAGTCGGCAATGCTGCGCAGGGCCAGGTAGCCGCTGCGGATGCACAGGTCGGCGCGCACATCGCGCGGGACATCAAGCGTCGAGGCGGCCAGGGCGGCGGCGTCGAGCACGGCACCGGCGGCCGTGACCCACGACCGGCCGGCCTGCGGCGAGCGGAAGAAGACGAGCGCCGTAAGCGAAGTGTGCGATTCCTCGATCTCCGTGAACCAGGTCTCCCAGCCAACCCAGACCTCACCGAGCTGGTGCAGCCGATCCAGGCGGTGGGCCCGCTCGAACATGGTGATGGCCGATGGGGGCGCGCCGGCCCGGACCTCGAGCAAGGCCACCGCCGTCTCGCGCCGCGAGAAGGCGGCGTAGATGGCCGGCAGGTAGGCAATCAGCAAGGCGATCAGTCCCAGACCGATGGTGGCTTCGCTGAAAGCCAGCACTGTCTGAAAGGGCGCCGAGACCGGGGCGAAGCCCAGTGTCAGCAACGACGAACCGCTGACACGGAAGGCCTCAAACCATGGCTCGACGCCCAGGGCCCAGTACATGGCACTGTAGCCCAGCGTCACGATAACGGCCCAGGCTCCGGGAAGCAGGAACAGGGCGGTTGGCGCAAACATGGCCATCACCCCGTCCTGGTCGGCATACGTGGTTGTGCGGCTCGCCCGCCAGCGAAATAAGCCGAAGATCGACAGGAATACCCAGCGGGTCAGCCAGACATTGGCGCCGCGCGGCAAGATAAAGGTTTGGATGGCGGCGTTCAACGTGGAAACCACTAGGGCCGCACCAACGACGAAGGCGAGCAGGCGGAGGATAGGGTCCATGTTGGGCGTCATACTAACCGCGGGCTGGGGGCGCAGCAAGCCGGTGAGCTCTAGCGACCTGGATAATCGGCCATACCTCACTTCGACCCCCGGGCTCCGTGTGAGGCATCTTTAGCGCCAAGCTTTTTCACTTCGACCCCAGGGGTCGAGTAGCTGGTAACCTCGAGGATGCATACTCATTGTCGATCGCTGGTCGCGGCGTGCCTAGGCCGCTTGCCACCTGGTCTATAATGGAGTCAAACGAAAATGAGGAGGCATTGCCTCCGGCGTGCGTGGAGACCAGTAGCGTCCCTGCCCGCGAACCAGAAAGCCGCCGGCTGCTGCGAGGCGGCCCGGGCCCGATGCCAATCCCCTCCACCGTCCCATCAGGACGCGCCGCCCCCGCAGAGGCCGTAGCCATAAGGGGGCCGGGTTCGCCCGATAACGCGAGTTGAGGCCGTCGGCGACGGCGAATGCAGGTGGCACCACGAGCGCCCCTCGTCCTGCAACAGTGGGGGCGCTTTGTTGTTGCCAGGAGGATGACAGTGCTCGATCTACGAATGATCCGCGAAGACCCAGACCAGGTCCGCGCCGGTCTGCAGAAGCTGGGTGCGGAGGCGCCGATCGACGAAATCCTGGCGCTCGATGAACAGCGACGTGCGCTGCTGCAAGAGGTCGAAGGGCTGCGCCACGAGCGTAATACACGTTCGGAACAGATCGGCGCGATCCAGGATCAAGCCGAGCGCCAGCCGTTGATCGAGGCAGTGCGCCAGGTGAATGACCGGATCGGCGAACTCGAGCAAGAACTGCGCTCGGTCGAAGCCGCCCTGGAGCAGGCGCTCTACCAGGTTCCCAACCTGCCGCATGACAGCGTCCCGGTTGGCGCCGACGAGCGCGAGAACCGGGTCGTGCGAACGCAAGGGGAGCCGGTGACCGCCAAGGAAATGGGCTTCGAACCGCAACCCCACTGGGACCTTGGCCCAGCCCTGGGCATCCTCGACTTCGAGCGCGGGGTCAAACTTTCGGGCAGCCGGTTCTATGTGATGCTGGGCGCCGGCTCACGCCTGCAGCGGGCGCTCATCAACTGGATGCTGGATGTGCATGTGCAGGACCACGGCTACACCGAGGTCTATCCCCCATTCATCGTCAAGGAAGAGGCGATGTGGGGCGCTGGCCAACTACCCAAGTTTCGCGACAACATCTATCGCGATGCCGAAGACGACCTGTGGCTTATTGGGACGGCCGAGATCCCGCTGACCAATCTGCACCGGGGCGAGATCCTGGACGCCGACCAGCTGCCCAAGCGCTACGTCGCGTTCACACCTTGCTTCCGGCGCGAGAAGTTCTCGGCTGGGCGCGATGTTCGCGGCATCAAGCGCGGCCATCAGTTCGACAAGGTGGAAATGTACAAGTTCACGTCACCCGAGACCTCGTACGATGAACTTGAATCCTTGCTGGCCGATGCAGAGGACATCTGTAAACGCCTTGAAGTCCCGTACCGCGTGGTCGAGATGGTGACCGGGGATTTGGGGTTCACGGCGGCCAAGAAGTACGACCTGGAGATGTGGGCGCCTGGCTGTGGCGAGTGGCTCGAGGTCAGCTCGTGCTCCAACTGTGAGGCCTTCCAGGCGCGGCGGGCCAACATTCGCTACCGACCCGAGCCGGACGCCCGTCCGCAGTTCGTGCACACGCTGAACGGGTCCGGGCTGGCGCTGCCGCGAACGGTGATCGCCGTCCTTGAGAACTACCAGCAGGCGGATGGATCGGTTGTCATTCCCGACGTGCTGCGGCCGTACATGGCTGGCCAGGAATTGATCGAGGCCGCCGATGGCTGAGACCGGCATCACCCTGCTGGCCGGTGCCGTCATGCTGTTGGGTTTGATTGGCTTGATCGCGCCGATCATCCCGGATGTGGCTTTGATCTGGCTGGCGGCCTTGGGCTATGGCTTGCTTGCCGGTTGGGGGAGCGCCGGACCCTATCTGTTTGCAGGGATCACGCTGTTGGCGCTGGCGGCGGCCGCTGCCGAGATCTGGGGCAGCGGGGTCGGGGCGCGCGTCGGCGGCGCCTCGTTCTTTGGGATCGCCGGCGGCCTGCTGCTGGGCGCCATCGGCCTGGTGTTCTTCAGTCCGATTGGTGGCGTGATCGGCTTGTTACTTGGCACCTTTCTTGTTGAATGGTGGCGCTTGAAGGACAGCCGCAAGGCGGCCCAGGGGATGCTGGGCATGGGCGTCGGTTTCGGCCTCGGCTTTGGGCTGAAGGTCGTGTTGGCGCTAGGGATGGTCGGGTTGTGGATTGTGTGGGTGGTGACGGAGGCCGGCTAGTCGGTCGGGGACTACCACAATGTCCGATGAGCTGATCGAAATATGGCGCCGGCTCCTGGCGGGTGAGCGGGTCGCCTGGGTCTTGTTCCGCCATGGGACGGTAGTCAAGCTGCCGCACGAGTCGGCCGAGCCCGCGCAAAAGGCGTTGGACTTGATGCGTTCTTGGGGCCGGGTCCATGTGGGAACGCCGGCCGGAGATTTCAATGTGTTCGAGGCCTCGGGAGCGGCGGGCTGGATCGTAACCTGCCATCACGAAGACATCCTGACGTACGTCGGGCCGGACGAAGTCGGAGGGGCCGGCGCCGAGGATCTGGTCGTCGGATTGACCGGCCGGGCCAAACGCGATCGGGACGCGCAGGACCTCGACATTGTGCATATTGGTGCCAGCGCAGGCGGGCTCGGCTCAGCCAGGGAGCCGGCTGGCCGATAGATTTTGCTGCCTGGCCAATGCAAGTGGCATCCGTCCAAGGACCGGTTAAGAACGATCTACCGGCTGGCCAAAGGAAAGGAACCTGGGATGAAGTCAGAAGTACGGGAATACAACCAGGCCCTGGCTCCACAAGATCGGGAGATCTGTGACCTCTTGGCACGCAAAATCGACCAAGGATTGCCGGAGGCGGAAAACAAGATCTGGCACGGCCATCCCGTATGGTTCTTGGAAGGCAACCCGATCGTTGGGTACAGCAAGCTCAAGGACTGCGTCCGCCTCCTCTTCTGGAGCGGTCAATCCTTCGAAGAGGCAGGCCTTTCGACCGAAGGTAGCTTCAAGGCCGCCGAAGCCCGCTACACGTCGGCGGAAGAGGTGGACACGCGGGTTCTGAGCACATGGCTGGTGAAGTCTCGCGACATCCAGTGGGACTACAAGAACATCGTTCGACGCAAAGGCCACCTGGAACGGCTGAAATAACCCTCATCAGCACCGGCAGATTGGACGTGCCACGCTTCCGCCTGGCATGTCGGGCGAGCTGCGGTCTGGGTAAAAGCTATACCTCGACAGGCTAGGTGCGGCTCCCGCAGGACGCGATTGCCCTTGGTGCGTTCGGCTGGGCAGTACGAGGGCTTTGGGTGTAAGATGAATGGATGGCCGCTAAGTTCGAATGCATCTGCCAGCTTCGGGCTAAGCATTCTGCGTCCCACTACATAGGCTCGGGTTGACCCCGGGGGATGTTAAATGTCGGCGAATTCTTCTCCAGATCCAGTAGGTCGGTGGGGGCCGTTTCAGCACCTTCTCGGCCGATGGATAGGTAAGGCTTCAGGAAAGGTGGGTGACGGAACAGTAGAGAGAACCTATGAGGTTGTCCTCGGGGGCCAGTTCATTCAGGTTAAGAATCGCTCTGAGTATCCACCTCAGCAGGCCAATCAATCCGGCGAAGTGCACGAAGATGTGGGCCTCATCAGCTACGACAAGGCCAGGAATCTCTTTGTCATGAGGGAGTTCCACAACGAGGGGTATGTCAACCAATACGTCCTGCAACCTCCAGCCGACATGTCGTCGGAACTCGTCTTTGTCACCGAATCAATTGAAAACATCTCACCTGGTTGGCGCGCACGTACGATCTTGCAGGTGACGTCCGAGGACAGCTTTCGAGAAACTTTCGATTTGGCCGGGCCTGAGAAGGAGTGGGCCTGCTTCATAACCAATGAATTTACTCGTATCAATGAAAGCAAGATGGATCTGTCTGCTGACTGACGCCCGGCGCGAGCAACTGCTGCGGCACACTTGGCAGGCTCCCGCGGGCTGGGTTGCTGGTTGACAGCCCCGGCAGGTGCGTCGGCAGCCTGGGGTGTCGGACGAAAGCTCGGCCGCTCAGCTCGAACGATCTAGGGCTGGAAGAATGCCATGCCGATCCCCAGCCGGTCGAGGCCCTCCTCCGCCCAGTGCTGAACCAAGGAAGACGGATCGTCAATCGAGCGGAACAGCGGACCAATCGCGTCGGGGTGCTGCATCTTCGCCAGCGCCCGGACCACTTCGATGCGCACGGCGGCCGGGCCTTGCTCGACCGCCTGCACCAGGCCGGGGATGGCTTGCCGGCCGGCGGCGGCCAGCGCGTCGCCTGCCAGCCGCCGCAGCAGCGTATCTTCGTTTTGCAGTGCATCCAAGAGAGGGTTGATCGCCGTGGGGTCGGGCCGCTGACGTAAGCCCAAGGCGGCACATTGGCGGACGGCCAGAGATGGGTTGGCCAGCGCCTGCACGAGCCCGGCGCCGGCCGCCTCGTGGGGCAAGGCCGCCAGCGCACGGCAGGCCCACCAGCGGTGGTCCTCCAGCGGGGCGTCTAGCAGTTGTCGCAGGGAGTGGATGGCCGGTCCCCCGTGGAGGGTCAGGGCCGGCACGGCAGCCTCGGCTCGAGCGTCGTCTCCCGAGGTGAGATCCGACAGAAGCTGCTCAAGCGAGGCCATTGTCAATCTTCGGGGGGTGGAACCGGAAGCGCCTCCACTTGGGTGCCGACCCACTTGTCGCCCTCGTCGATCAACATCACCGGGATGCCGTCGCGAATCGGGTACTTGCGGCCACAATCAGGTTCCTGGCACACGAGCCAACTGTCTTTGACGAGCTCCAGCAAGCCCTCTTTCTCCTGGACACAGTGAGGGCAGCGTAGGATTTCGAGTAGGTCTTGGCTGATGGCGCTCATCGTGCCTCCTGAGTCATCCGCATTCTAGCACGCAGGCTGGGCGGCTATTCTTCGGTGTTGGCATCATCCGGCAGTTCGGTGCCGGGACCATACTCGTAGATGGCGCGCCAGGGCAGGTAGTGCGTGCGAATGACGTCATCATGGATCACGACTCCGTCGCGTGTGACGGTGCGGGTCACCGTGACATCCATG
>DASWJQ010000052.1:0-2038 GCA_036397095.1 Anaerolineales bacterium | reverse complement strand
ATACACCTGAAAAGCCTGGTCATAGGCCGTTGCGGCCCCGCCGTAGTCCTGAGCAGCATCAAGTTCGTCCCGCGGTTGAACCAGGCGAAGAATTGATCGCGGCCGGTTGTGCGGAAGATCTCCTCCGAGGCACGCTCGGCGGCGCGGCGGATATTGGTCTGCTCGTCGGCGTCGGCGCCGAGCATGGAGAACAGCTCGGTCCCGCGCTCCGGCGGATAGACGATCAGGTAGGTGTGGTTGAAGTGGCGCCAGTTGGTCTCGATGGTCTGATAGCTGACCGGCAGAGTCTGGCCTCCGCTGAAATCGCCCTCATACGAATCGTAGGCATTGAATATGGAGGAGCCGTCATCGTAGCCGGCCAGCAGTTCGTAGTGCCCCATCCAGCCGTCCACGTCGGGCACCACAAGCCCTTTCTCTATCATCACCGGAAAGCCGGCCGCGATCAGACTCTTCAGCAGCGGGAGATCGCCTCCCACCCGTACCACCACCTCGAGGTCGGTCTGGGCGCGGACGAATTCGGCCAACTCGTAAGGCATGACATTCTTGTCGCGCGGGTTGGGTTTGGTGAACTGAGCCACCGGGCGCTGGTCGCCGATCCAGCCCCAGAAAGAGAGGGCCATCGCCAGGGTGGCTGGGCCGCAGTTGTTCCACCCCTGGTATTCATGCCGGATGCCGGTGAGCAGCAGGCGACCGGGAATACTGGTCGGGACCGGGGTGGGGGTAGAGACCTGGCCAGGATCTCCGGTCGGAGCGGAGGTCGGCACCTGAGGAGGCACTGGGGTCGCGAATGCGGCCAGTGTGGCATCCACCATGGCTGCCAGGGTGGGGTTGGGAGTGAAGACCGCCTCCCCGGGAGGCGAGAGGGCATACTGGATCTGGGCTCGCCGCTCGGAAATCCAGGGGACCAACCGTTCCTGCACAAAAGGCAAGTTGAAGGCCGAGATCGCCAACCCACCGATCGCCAATGGGAGGATGACGAATCTCAGAGGAAAGCGCTTGGGGCGCGAGAGCGGTCTGAGTCTCACGCTGAACGGTTAACTTGGGCCGCGGCGTGAGCAGACTGGGAGGTCGTGGCGGCCCATAGGATAACCACCCCACTCCAGAACACGGCAGCCAGAGTCAAGTGCAGCACCCGAGACCACATCGGCAGCAGCAGCACGACATTGGCGACGCCAAGGGCCGCCTGCAGCGCCAGCGCGAGGGCAAGCCCATAGGTATATCGGCGGAGGGCCGGCTGCCGGCTACCGGAAAGCAGCGAGCCGATCATCCAGCCGCTCAAGATCAACACCGCCAGAGCCATGAAACGGTGCAGCATGTGGACTTCAATCAGCGGCTGGCTGACCGAGGCCTCTGCTCCGCACTGCGGAAAGGAGAGGCAGGCCAACGAAGCACCCGATCGGGTGACGGCCGAGCCAGTTAACATCAGCCCGTAGGTCGTGGCGGCCACAGTCGAGATCAGGACAACCGACCTGCTCCCTCGCCCGACCCGGCCGAGTCCAATGCGGAGCGGTTCCAGTACCGGGGAACTGATCGCCAACTGTGCGGCGAGCAGGCCGACGATCAGCAGGGCCACCCCGGTGTGCACGAGGCCGGTCTCCGGTGGAAGCTCAAGAATCACGTGCAGTCCACCCAAGAGCACCTGCACTGCCAGGAGGCCCGCGGCCGCGATCGCGGGACGATAGGACCACGGGCTTCCCCGCCGCTCGCGCCAGGCCAGGCCGGCCAGCAGCACGATCTGAGCGCCGGCGATTCCGCCAATCAAGCGGTGGCTGAACTCCACCCAGGCACCGCCATAGGCGGGCGGGATCGCCTGCCCGTAGCACAGCGGCCAATCCGGGCAGCCCAGTCCATGGCCGGTGACCCGCACGACGCTGCCCACCAGGATCAGCAGCACCGTGCTCAGCCAGGCCGTGGTGGCCAGCGTAGGGATCAGGCGCAGACGTTCAGTGGCGGACTTCAGAATGACGGCGGTGGCCAACGACCGGAACGCTCCCCAGGCGCGAACAAGCCCCGAGAGCATACCACGAGGCTCTCGGGG
>DASWJQ010000051.1:0-7602 GCA_036397095.1 Anaerolineales bacterium | reverse complement strand
CAAAACTGCCTCAAACCGGACTTTCCCTCGCTACGAACGGTCAAGTCCGACAGGCTCCTAGCCGGCCACCCGGATGCCGGCAGAGTCGTTCCCGAGTTAAACCAAACACCTATTCGCGAGCTGATTCACCCGCCGTTTCGTGTGGTGTATTTGCGTCAAGCCTCGATTGTTACCCTGATCCGGGTATGGCGAAGCGAGCGAGTGCTTGAAATGCCTGAAGGGACGATTGCAGGGCCTTGATAGCGCGGACGCCCTGGCTGAACGCTGCCCTGGCCGCGGAGGGTGCGCCGCGCGCCATCCCACCGCCCTTCAGCCCGTAGCCTAGGCGTAATCCAGGTTATGGAACTGCAACACTCACCACGAACCATAGGGAATACCGTGCTGTTCGATATAGGCCTTGGCAGCGGGCTCCAATGGCAGGGCATATTCCCCACCGCTTTGCCCTTGGTCAGGCCCCTTGGGCTCGATCTCTGCCTGTACACGCAGGATTTCCGTACCTTTGAAGCAAGGGCCGCTGACCCACAGCTTGGCAATGCCGCCGGGGGCCAGGCCGATGGTTACCGCATTGCGGTAGTCGGTCGCCCAACCGGTAATAGGACACTTCACTTTTTCTGGTTTGCGCATCAAGTCGCGTGCCGAATGCGGTATATCCAATATCGCTCGGTAGGTTTGCGGTTCTGCCAGCGATTGCCAACGTACAACAATACGTTGGGGCAACTCCATCCGATTGAGATGAACACCAGCGCCGGCGCCAACATATTCAGGCCAACCAGTTGGGTCACCGGAGCCATCCTCAGGTTGATGGATCGAGACCGTACCTTTCATGGCTTCGGTAAAGGTGATGCCCCGGATATCTGTGACATCGACAGTTTCCAACCAGACATCCATATAGTCCGGCGCGAAGAAGCTCAGGTACCAGGCTTTGAAAGGCTTGGGCGGCTCAGCCTCGCCGCAATGACCGAAGAGTGGCAGAAAAGCAAGCAAGGCAAACCGCAGGTGTTTCATAACTGCCTGCTCACCACGAGCCATAGGGAATACCCTGCTGTTCGATATAGGCCTTGGCGGCGGGCTCCAATGGCAGGGCATATTCCCCACCGCTTTGCCCTTGGTCAGGCCCCTTGGGTTCGATCTCTGCCTGGATACGAGCGATCGCTATTGGATGCAGACAGGCTCCCATGACCCAGGCTTTGGCAATACCGCCAGGAGCCAGGCCGATGACAATGGCTTGGCGATAATCCGAGGTGCGGCCACTTGCCCCGCACTTTGCCGGTTCTTGACGAAGCATGATGTCGCGAGTGGCTGCGGGGATCGTTAACGTAGCGCGATAGGTTTGCGGCTCAACCAAGGACTGCCAACGGATAAAAATACTTTTGGGCAAATCCAGACCACTCAAATAGTGACCAGCCCCCCAGCCAAATCGCTCAGACCAACCCGCAGGTTTGCCGGAACCGTTCTCAGGCTGACGGATGGAGACTGTCCCCTGTACGGCACCGGTGGAAGTGATGCCACGAATATCAGTGACATCGGCAGTCTCCAGCCAGACATCCATATAGTCGGGCGCAAAGAACCCCAGGCGCCAGGCCTTGTACGGCAATTGCGGCTGGCGCAGATAGCACGCCTTGTAATCCTCCATATCCCGGATCAGGCAATGCTCGCCAACGGTCAGGGGCACGTCATTGAACAGCTCGGCCACCTCCGAGTGCCCTTCGGGAGCCAAGGTGACCCTGTCCTCGACGCGCTGCCAGCGCCCTTGGATATGCCCGTCCAGGTTGCCGTAGGCATAGGTCGCCTCGAAGCGGCCATCGTCCTTCAGCAATAGTGTGGAACCGGTTTCCCTGACGCCTTGCAGAACATAGCGGCCAGCCAGATCGGTGGCCGGTTTGGCGCTTGCGAGCAGCGGGACAAGGGCGAGCAGGATAAATAGGAAACGCTTCATAGCAGGTTTACCGGATCGGGTTTGTTCGGATGGATTGCACGTTGACTGTCCCTGGCAGGGCGATTGACGAAGTGAACGGTCAACGAGCCGCTCTTGCCGGGATAGACATTCCAATGGGCCGCCTGGTGCAGGAAGTGGGCGTAGAGCAGATCCTGCTCCTCGAACTCAAGGTTCAACCGCGCCTTGCCCTGGGCATAGGTCATCAGTTTGTCCGCAATAGGGATCAGCTCGGCAGGCAGCCTTAGCTCACTGGTATTGGGAATCGGCCGAAACGGCGCCCCCGCCTCCTGGGCCAGGGCATGCATGATGCGCAGGGGAATGCGCCCATACTCGCCGCGCACGCGACGATCCAGTTTGACCTGGGCATAAATCACTTTGCGGCGAATGGGGCTTTCGGTGGAACGCACCTGTCGCCAGTCGATATACAGCTTGCCATTGGGCCGCGCCAGATCGATCAGGCCACGCTGCCACCATGACGCCAAGGCTTGGCTGGCCTGCTTCCAGGCCAGGCTCTCCTCATTGGCCAGGCGGTTATCCACCTCGTCACGGAAAGGGCGAGTGAGGAACAGCTTTTCCTCGGCCTCCTGCGGGTAGCTGCCGCCGATGTCGCCATGGGCGCCGGGTAGGACGATCTCGGCAAAGTTCGGTTGGCTGCTGTTGAGGGAGAAGTTGTGGCGGTATTCGTCGCCGGCCACCAGGTGGATCACGCGCTTTGCGCTATCCGGCGCCAGGTGCAGCTTCAGATCACCGTTTTGATCGTCGTTCACGTCCCAGCCATCGCTCAGGCCACCGATCGCCGCCACGGTGTCGAACAGCCCGACCAGGTTGACCTGTACATCGTGGCCGAAGCGCCAGGCGAAGCCCTCGACCAGAGGCGCCGCGCCGCTGGTCAACGCCTCGGCCAACAGTGATGAAGCCCCGTTGCGCAAGTCGTTGACGAAATGGCGAGCGGCGGCAGCTCCTCGGCTGAAGCCGAAGACGTCCACCTCAATTTTTGAGATATCCAAGTTAGGACTACTTTGAATGAACAAGTCCAACTGCGCCATGAAGCTGCCAGCCGCCGATTCAACTTTGGCAACAACCCCTGTTTCGCCTTTGCCAAGTGCCATGTCAGGAAATTGCTGGTCAGGCTGCTCTGTCTTTGTGCCTACGCCTTCCACATAGACACGTAACACTGCCTCCCGGTCGGTTTTCCCGAGTGGCCTGTCGGCATCATTTCGGTAAAGGTCGTACAGCCGCGCAACATTGGTCCGCTGCCGCCCATAACTACTCATCGGATCCATCTGGTGCGGCGGGCAGTATTCCAGCAAGGCACGTTCATCGGCGGCGTCGTAGCCGAGTTGGTTGGCGCGGCACTGCTCGCCCCGCGCGACGTTGGCGGCGTTGTCGCCGGTACCGTCGAAGAAGAAGCCCACGCGCAGGGTGATGCCCTGCTGCACGTCCTCTTCCTGCTCTTCTTCCTCGTCCTCTTCCTCCAGGCCCAGCGGCGCCGGGTCGCCGGGCTCTTCCTGCCAGTGACGCGCAAGGGTATCGGCAGGGCGTTGCGGCAGGTTCGGTGTACTGGGCGCCAAGGCCTGGGCGGCGCTGGCAGCGATGGCCAAAGGCGTGGGCGGGGTAAATGGCGCGGGCGTATGGCTGTTGCCGATGATCACGCTACCGGAACCGGCGATCACCGCATTGCCGTGACTGCCTGTGGTGCCGAGGGAGGTGGCCGGCATGCCGTTGATCAGTACATTGGCGATCACATTGCCGGCCAGCGCGCTGCCGCAGGCGGTGGGGTCGCCCTGGCGGGCGGCGGGCAGGCCGTCGAATTGAACATCCGGCGAGCCGGCGGTGATGGGGTTGGTGCCATGCCCGGGAACGGGGCAGGCGGTGGGGTCGGTGGCACGGGCAGCAGGCTTACCAGACATGACCAATCTCCTTATCGGTGCGGCAGGGTTTGAGACCTTGCCGCAAAGTGGCGGCTTGGCGCAATCGCAATGGTCTGATTTATGCGGTGATTCGCATCTAAAACCATCGATTGCGCAAGAACTTGCGCAACTTTAGGTAGAGCGGCCTCGCCGCAGCCCGCCAAGCGTCGGCGTACTGCCTGCGGCGAGTAGCGCCCTACGTCTCAAAGCTGCAAGCAGGTTTTCCTGGCCTGGTGATTGCCGCCAAACGGCGAGCACAGGCGCTGGTGCACCCGACTGAGGAAACCGACCTCGAAGGCCCGCCGCTGCGCTGCCGAGGGCAAGGCATCGCGCTGGAGTATCAGGTCGGCCCACAGCCAGCCGGTGTTGTCGTTGCCCAGCCAGGTCTGGGCGCTGGCCACGCCCTTGTCGAAGGCCTGGTGACAATCCGCCGGCCAACGGATCACCGCACTGCGATGGCCGTCGTGGGTTGGCAGAAAGCTGGTGCTGGGCTTACTCATCGGCGGCCCTCCTTGCCGGCTGTGCCAGCGAGCTACGGTAGAGCACCACCACGTCGTTGAGCATCTCGTGCGCGTTCTGGCAGAGCTCGTGCAAGTCCGTTGCGGCGGCCGTAGCCGCTCCCGAGCGAGCCAGAATGTTGAACAGCTTGTGCAGCATCGCCACCCGCAACTCGGCCTCTGCCTGAAAGCGACAGGCGGAAAAATCGATGCAGTCGAGCGGCTCGGTGCGTTTCGGGAAGGGGATAACAGCAGGGTTGGAGCTAGTCATGGCGCACCTCCAGGCTGGAGGTCGACGACAGAATGGACAGCCCAGGGCGGAGCCCTTGGGTAAAAGGGGGAAAGTGCATTTTCCTTATGCTCCTTGGTTCAATTAAGGAGCCGCTGCCATGCGTTACCACACGAATGGAGGCGGACCGTACAAGGGTGGTAAACCGGCAACCAAGGACACCGGCCAGGCCGAAGCCTGCCTTGCACGGCCCGCCATAGAAATGCGGTAGCCAGACACAAAAAAAGCGCCTGCTACACAGCTATGGCGCTTCCGCGCCCTGGTTGAAAACGGGTTACCACACCCGATCACGGGATTGACCGTGACGAGCGCACTCTAGCCCGGTCAGGAGTGATGGGCAAGCGTAAAGGAAGATGGCGACTGGTGCGGGAACACCCGTGACAACGGCCACTATCGGCCGGATTCACCGATGCTGCCACGCCAGTCGGGATGCCGATGTGCCGAGATGCTTGATAGCAGGCGCCTGCCAGCACAATTGACGCCATCGTCACCCCCAACCTATAGTCACTCCACGAACGGCTGCCCTATACGTGACGCACACGGAACACGTCCCGGCTTATTTGCGCAGCCCTGCGGCCAAGGAGAGCGGCGATGCTGAACGGTGCGGGCGCCTTGTGGTGCAGACAGCTCAAGTCAGGCGCGGTCGAAACACAGACAGGCTGCCAGAACGCCGCAGTATCGCAACCCTCTGAACGACATATGCCGCACCTCCCCCTATGAGCCAAGCCGCCCTTATCAACCCCACCATCCTCACGTGGTCGCGCGAGCGCGCAGGCCTTAGCGCCGAGGAAGTGGCCAAAAAGCTGCCCACGAAACCGAACCGCGTTCTCGAATGGGAGGCAGGCGCAAGCAAACCCACCTTCAGACAGGCGCAGCACTGGGCAAGCATTGCCCATGTTCCATTCGGCTTCCTCTTCCTCAAGGAGCCGCCAGCCGAGAGCCTACCCCTGCCTGATCTACGCATCGTAGGCGGGGTGGCGCCAGAGCGCCCCAGCCTCAACCTACTGGATACCGTCAAGGACGTGCTGCGCAAACAAGACTGGTATCTGGAGTATCTGCAGGACCAGGAACGTGAACCTCTACCCTTCGTGGGCAGGTTCACAACACAGGCCTCGGTAACGGACGTAGTAGCCGATATCCGCCGCACACTCCGGGTAGATCCAGAGGCGCCCCGCCTCAACTACGACGCCTATGTACGCGCGCTGATTGAAGCCGCCGAAGCTGCCGGCATTCTCGTCATGCGCAGCGGCATTGCCTTGGGTAACACCCACCGCAAACTCGATGTTGGCGAATTCCGCGGCTTCGCTATCAGTAACGTCCTGGCACCGGTCGTGTTCATAAACAGCGCCGACGCCGACACCGCACGCCTGTTTACCCTCATGCACGAGTTGGCACATATCTGGATCGGCAGCAGCGGCGTATCCGCTGGCGGCACGCCCAACGGCCGCCGAGAGGAAACCTTCTGCAACGCCGTGGCCGGAGAGTTCCTCGCGCCGGAGGAAGACTTCCGTGCCGCCTGGGATAGCGACATCGACTGGCAGGACAACCTGGCACCGCTGGCGGCTCGCTTCCACGTCAGCACATTGGTGATCGGCCGCCGAGCGCGTGACCTGGGCTACATCTCCAGCGAGCAATACGGCACCTACTACCGGCGGATACTCAAAGCCTTCCAGGATAAAGATGGCGGTGGCGGCGACTACTACCGCACCGCAACAGCAAAGAACAGCACTCATTTCAGCAGAGCCGTACTGACAGAAACCATGAGCGGCCGGATGCTCCTGCGCGATGCGGGCAGACTGCTCGGCATGCAGCCTGCCAAACTCAAGACTTACGCCAATAATCTCACGGAATGAAGCATCTACTCGACGCCAACACCCTCATCGAAGCCAAGAACCGCTATTACGGCATGACCATCTGCCCCGGCTACTGGTCTTGGCTTCTTCTGCAAAACCAGGCGCTCGAGCTAGCCAGCATTGTCTCCGTCAAAGATGAGCTGACCAAGGGCAAGGACGAGCTGGCCGAATGGGCTAAAGACCACGCCGGCCTATTCCATGACATCGGCGATGACGCAACACAGGCCGCGTTCGGCCAGGTTGCTACCGCCATTGCTGAGCTGGGTGACAAGATGAAGGTCGGCGCACTGGAGGAGTTCCTGGGCGGTGCAGATCCATGGCTAATCGCTAACAGGCCATTGAAAAACGTAGGCGAGGCAGCCGAGACAAGGCAAAAACGGCCGAAAAAGCGGAGTTTACGTGTTGTAAATGAGCATTTTGAGGCCGTTTTTAACGCAGTATCGGCAACGCAGGTAGTTTTTCAACGGCCTGCTAAAGCCATGACCACCGGCGCAACCCTCGTCACCCATGAAGTGCTCAACCGGGAAGTAAAACGCAAGTTCATCATCCCGAACGTATGCGAAATGTTTGGCGTTCCCCATATGAACACCTTCGAGCTCCTGAATAAGCTTGAGGCACGGTTCGTCCTGCCAACCTGAGCATTGGGCATACCCTCCACCCAACAGGTGCAAGGAGTCACGTCATGGAAGGCTCAAGCCAACGCCACATCAACTTCATTGCCAACCTCATACCGATCTACCTGACCCCTTGTTCTGCGCTACCACCGATAGATGGTTCAAGGAGATGACTGTTATCGGTTACGCTAACCGGCGGCACGCTACAACAGCCATTTCGACCCAGAAATGGCCCGCTTAAGGGCTGAAAACGCGGTATTTCTGGATGAATTACTTTAAATTTCAGTCAGTTGAGTAGGTCAGACCCCGAGCGGCGGTCAGATCTTCACAGAGATACCCGTGGTCTGTCCCCTATTACCTCGGATTACACCGGCGCGCATCCTTGCGGAAGATCAGTTGTGGATGAACAGCCGTTCGATCCGCGTAAGTGCATCATGCAGAAACCCATGGTGTTGCATCAATGGTTCCACGTTCAGCAGACCGACCAGCACAAGAATCGGCAC
>DASWJQ010000050.1:0-2015 GCA_036397095.1 Anaerolineales bacterium | reverse complement strand
TGTTTACGTGGACGCCAACAGGTAATAATAGATGAACCCAGAACTACAAACCTACCTCGACCGCATCGAAAATCTGCGCACTCAAATCAGCGATCTGCTGACCGGGCTGCCCACCGAAGCCCTCAACTGGCGGCCGGTTGAGGGCGGGGATGACCACGCCACCAACTCGCTGGCGGCGTTGGCCACCCACGTGGCCGGGGCCGAGCATTTTTGGATCGCCGAAGTGATCGGCGGTCGAGCGCAGACGCGAGATCGAGAGGCTGAATTTCGGGTGCGGGCCACCGACGCGGCGGCGCTGGTCCGGTTGTTGAGCGAGGTCGGGGCCGAAACGCGGGAGGTGCTGGCCGCCTACTCGGATGACGACTTGGGCCAGACCCGGCAGCGCGACGGGCGGACCATCACCGTGCGCTGGGCGCTGCTGCACATCGTCGATCACGCTGCCTTGCACCTGGGGCACATGCAGTTGACCTACCAGTTGTGGCGCGGCGGGCAGGCGGTGGCGGCGCCGCGTTGGTTTCAGCGGTTGCCGAAAGAGGCTGAGGAATAGGAATTGAATTGCATCGCCATTTTGCTGGGGGTATAGTGCGAGGTGCGTAGTGCGTAACGTGAGATGCGAAGAATAATACGCACTACGCACCACGCACTACCGCCAACTGAGGAAGTCATTTAATCTACGCTCCCGAGGACTAAAATCTATGAAACCACCTCCTTTTGAATATTTCGCGCCCACCACGCTCGAGGAAGCGCTGCACTACATGGCCGAGTATGGCTTCGAGGCCAAAGCCCTGGCCGGAGGGCAGAGCTTGATCCCGACGATGAACTTTCGGCTGGCCCAGCCGGAGGTGCTGGTCGATTTGAATAACATCCCGGAGTTGGCCTATCTGCGCCCCACGGCGGATGGCGGTCTGTCCATCGGAGCCATGACTCGCCACCGGGCGGTGGAGCGGAGCGCGGAGGTGGCCCACCGCGCCCCGCTCATCCACGAGACGATGCCCTTCATCGCCCACCCTCAAATTCGCAACCGGGGCACCTTTGGCGGCAGCATCGCCCACGCCGATCCAGCCGCCGAACTGCCGGCGGTCATCTCTGTGCTGAATGCGCAACTGCGGCTGCAAAGCAAGGCCGGTCAGCGCGTGGTGACCGCCGCCGACTTCTTTGTCGATCTGTTCGAGACGGCTCTGGCGGAGGAGGAACTGCTGGTCGAGATCATCATCCCGCCCAGCCCGGCCCGCACCGGCTACGCCTTCGAGGAGGTTTCCCGTCGCCACGGCGACTACGCCCTGGTCGGGGCCGCGGCCTCCGTCACCCTGAATGGCAGCGGCAATTGCGAGCGGGCCAGGCTGACCTACTTTAGCGTCGGGCCGGGGCCGGTCGAGGCCCGGCAAGCCACGACCCTGCTGGCCGGCCAACCCTTGACCCCCGCCCTGATCGAGGCCGCCGCCGAAACCGCCGCCGCGCAGGACATCGACCCCAGCGGTGACATTCACGCCTCAGTCGCCTACCGGCGGCACCTAGCCAAGGTCTTGGCCCGGCGGGTGTTGAGTAAAGCGGCGGAGCGGGCTAGAAACAGTTAACGGATCGTTATCAAGAATCGGGCCTTCATCTGAGGATTACAGATGTGGAACAAAAGTATCTTCTCAATATTCCGGGGTGGACGTGGCCTGACGACTGAAAGGAGTGTCAAGGCCATTGGTTTCGACAGGCTCAACCAACGTCGCCGCGATTTATTGAGAAGATACGAACAGAAACTTCTCTGGTTCATTGTGCTGATAGTCGCGGCAAGTACCACTGCTTGCCAAGAGGTTGCATCTCTGCCAACATCTAAACTCGATGAAATTCAACCAACCAGCACATTAATGGAAGTAGACGATGCTTTGCAGCGTGACGCTGAAACAATGGCAGCAGAACAGAACATTTCGGTTGATGAAGCTATTCACCGCTTGACGCAGCAAATCTCTATTGGTACGTTAGGCGCAGAATTAGAACAACAGGAAGCGGACACATTTGCCGGATTG
>DASWJQ010000049.1:0-35326 GCA_036397095.1 Anaerolineales bacterium | reverse complement strand
TCGGATCGTGCAATACTTCCAGTACTTCCGGCTCGATTGGTTTCCTGAGGCTCCGGCCGATAATCAGGTCGAAGTGGGCCCCTTGGGGCGCGAACATTTCCGCCTTGAAGGTTATGACCCTGAGCTTCTTCGTCCGAGCGGCGGCAGCGGCCAACCCTACCGGGTGACCGCGCTCCATCCTTCGGCCTCCGTCCAGCATCCGGTTATTGCCCCCGAGGCTCCGCAGGATATCTACTTGATTGTGCGCGATCAGAACCAGCTGCCGGTGACCGGGGCCAACCCGCTGCTCATCTTGCGCCAACCGGGTCACACCCGATACTTCTTGATGCCGGCGACCGATGCGCAGGGCCTGAGCCGCCGGTCAGTTACCCTGCCCGGCGTCCCCGGCAATGCGGCAGTTGATCTCGAGATCTGGGTCATGCACCAGGGGATGCAGGCTGTGACCCGCGATTCGTTCCAGGTCCGCTGACCACGACCGGCAGGCCCGGTCTGGCACCAGCAAGGGAGCACATGCTGTCTTCCGCTAGAATACGGACTGCACTGTGAGCAACCGACGGGTGGGCAGGATTTGACCGAGGCACACGTCATCGCCCTGGCCAATTTGCGGGCCGGGGTAGGCAAGACCTCCCTCACGCTGGCGTTGGGCACGACTCTGGCCGAGCGCGGTCACCGCGTCCTGCTGATCGACCTCGACCCGCAGTCCAGCCTTACCGTCGCCTGCGGCGTCGAGGACGCGGCCGATGCCAACCTGTCCCAGGTGATTGGCACCACGATCCCGGGGCGGGTTCCGATTTGGGATGTTCTCAAGGAAATCGTCCCCGGCAACTACATCTTCCTGGCCCCGTCAGACATCGCACTGGCGCATTCGGAGTATGGTCTCAACGCCCGCATGGGTCGCGAGTTCGTCCTGCATCAAGCCCTCAATGACGTTCGGCCCAACTTTGACTACGTTCTGATCGACTGCCCATCCAGCCTCGGGCTGTTGACGCTCAATGGGCTGGCCTCGTCGAACACCATCTTGGTCCCAACCCAACCGCACCTGAGTCACATGCGAGGGCTGTGGCTGTTCCTGGGGACGATGGAGCGCATCAAACGTGAGTTGAACAGCAATCTCAGCTTGCTGGGGATTTTGTTGACCTACTACAATCCGAGCCTGCCTCACCACCAAACCGTGCTGTCGACGATGCGGGCAGGCGGACTTCCCATTCTGCCGGTAGCGCTGGAGCCGGCCGAAGGGGAGGACAGCGAGCTGCCGACGATGGGTACGACCACCTATGTCCCCGGGAGCTACCGTGCCCTTGAGCAGCTGGCCATGCTAGTCGAGGAATCGCGCCAATCCGGCGGCGGAACGGGACCCCTACGAACGGTCCGGCTGCGCCGCGCCCAACAAAGTTCGAGCCTGTCGTCCCGCAGCTAGCCGACAACCCTACCTATGAGCCGCTCCAGGCCAGCATGATGCCCACCGACAGCCCGCTGGCTGTCTTCCTGTTTGCCTTTGGCGTCTCGATCGGTGCGGTGATCTCACCGGGTCCGGTGAGCGCCGCCATCATCAGCGAGAGCCCCCGTCAGGGGTGGCGTGTTGGCCCGTTGGTCGCGGCGGCCCATGTTGGCCTGGAAGCAGTTGTGGTCCTCCTGATCAGCCTGGGATTGGCCAGCGGGATGGCGACGCCGGCCATCCAGCGCAGCGTAGCCCTTGGCGGCGGCTTGCTTCTGCTCTTCATCGGCGGCAGCTATCTGGTTGGTGTCTGGCGTGGTCGTCTGCGGCTGCCAAAACCCGATGCCGGCGCACCGCGGCTGACCACCGGCCGCATGCTGGCACTCGGCGTCGGCACGACCTTGTCGAATCCATTTTGGTATGCCTGGTGGGTAACCGTCGCCGCCGGCTTCCTATCCCAGGCCCGGCCGCTGGGCTGGGCGGGACCGCTGGCCTTCTACCTGGGCCATCTAACTGCCGACATGGCCTGGGACACGCTGCTCTCAACCGCCACCAGTCTGGGCGGACGCTGGCTAACCGATCGCAGTTACCGCTGGCTGTTGGTCCTGACCGGTGGTTTCATGCTCTACCTGGGTGCAGCCTTCCTGCGCACCGGTTTGGGTCTCGGCTAGCCCGGATCGAGGGTCTCGGCATGAATGTCGTCATCAGCGGTCAGGATCCCGAAGAACGCGATGTGTATGGGTTTGCCCTTAAGCTGGCCGGTCTGTCGCTCGTCCACCGTCCCCGCCTGACCGACGCCGTGCGCCGCTGGCCGGAGGAAGCGGCCGATTTGCTGCTGGCCGTTCAGCCGTCAACCGATGACCTGCCATTCGTCATCGACCGCTTCCGGGGCCAGTCGCCAGCGCCGCTCGTCCTGCTGCTGGACTCGCCTACCGGCCAACTCCACCTGCAGTGCATCCGGGCGGGCGCCGATTTGATATTGAGCCTGCCAATCGAGCCGCGGTTGGTAGCGGCTTACTGTTTGAATCTGATTCGGCGAGGGGCGGGCCAGTCACCATCGGCCTTGCCCGTAGTCGAGGTGGAAGGGCTCAAGCTGGCGCCGGCCGCCCGCACAGTCACGCTGCACGATGGGGAACCCATCCACCTCACGCCGCTCGAGTTTCGCTTGCTGTTTCTGCTGCTTTCCCACCGGGGCCAGGTGATCCCCACCGAGGACTTGATTGAGCGGGTCTGGGGTTACGCCGAGACCGGCAGCCGCGACTTGGCACGGGGGCTGGTCAGCCGGCTTCGTTCCAAGCTGGACGACCCGGCTGAGGCGCCCCGCTTCATCGAGACCATTCCCGGGGTCGGTTACCGGCTACGCGACAGCGGGGACTGAGTCGTCGCGCTGGTGCCCACCCGCCAGGCGTGCCCCCTACGCCCCCTTTGACAAACTCAGGCAGGCTCATTTCATCCCACCGGCTGATGCTGTCGAAGTACACTCGTCTGAACGGGTCGGAGGCAGACCAACGCATGATCCGCTCGGAACCTGGAGCTCAATCGCGTAAAGGATTTCAATTAACTCCATTTGGGACTTCGAGTCCTTGTGTTATTGGCTCTCGCCCATGTTCATCCAGAACCCGGTTTCCACGCGATTTGTAGCTCTTTTCCACGGATTTTGCACGGGCCCCGCGTACGATTGCGTGCGCAACAAATCATGCGCGGGAGGCTCGACATGGCCGAGGGCTATTGCCCGGATTGTGATTCGCCGATCAAGCTGGGAGACAACCCCCGGAAGGGTCAGCACGTGACCTGTCCATCATGCAGTGCCTATCTGCAGGTGACCGGTCTCTCCCCTATCGAGCTTGACTGGGCCCATGAGGACGAAGAAGAGTACGAGTACGAAGTCGAGTATGATTACGACGACGATGATATGGACGACGATAGCGACGACTGAGTTGGTATCCGGGGCCCTTGGCCCCGCAGACCCTGGCAGCAAGGCGAGACATCAGCGGGGGCGCATCTGATGGTGCGCCCCCTTTGCTTTTACGGGTAAGGGAGGGCCGCGGCCACCAGCCGGGCCAGAGGGAGTGATGGACCAGAGCAACAACAAAGCGCAGCCGGCTGCCCCCAAAGGCCCGGCCAAGCCAGCAACCGTTGGGCCGGTCAAGGATCTCGAATCGCACGTGCCCAGCGATTGGTGGCGTCAGATATTCAACGCCCTGTACCTGAAGACCGATGGCGACGTCGTGATGGATGAAGCCCTGACCCGCTCCGAGGTCGACTCATTCATCGAGTTCGCCAAGCTGCAGCCAAAGGACCGCATCCTCGACTTGTGCTGCGGCCAGGGCCGGCACACCCTGGAATTGGCCGAGCGCGGTTACACCGAACTTCAAGGGCTCGACCGCTCGCATGCGCTGATCGCGCGGGCCCGCCGCACCGCCAAACAGCGGGGTGTGACGGTTCGCTTCCGCGAGGGGGATGCCCGACGGCTGCCGCAACGCGACAGCAGCCTGGATGTGGTCATGCTGCTGGGCAATTCTTTCGGCTACTTTGAAACCGTCGAGGATGACTTGCGCGTCTTGCGCGAGATCGCCCGTGTGCTGGTGCCCAGCGGGCGATTGCTGGTCGATGTCACCGATGGCGACTTCGTTAAGCAGACCTTCGAACAGCGCACCTGGGAGTGGCTGGACCCCAAGACCTTTGTCTGCCGCGAGCGCTCACTGTCGGCCGACAACCAGCGCTTGATTTCGCGCGAGATCATCACCCACGCCGAACGCGGCGTGCTGGCTGACCAGTTCTATGCCGAAAGGCTCTACAGCCGGCCGGACCTGCTTGATCTGCTCAGCCGGGCCGGCTTCGTCGACCCGGTGATCCACACCGAAATGGATACGGTGTCACAGCGCAATCAGGACCTGGGCATGATGGCCCGCCGCCTGATCATCACGGCCCGCGCGGCCGAACGCCCGCCGGTGGCCGATGCCACCAGCCAGGCCCCGCTGTCGGTCGTGGTTGTGATGGGTGACCCCAGCGTGCCGGACCAGGTCAAGCCGGCCGCCGTCTTTGATGAAGACGACTACGAGACGATCGAGAAGCTTCAGACGGCTTTGGCCAGCGTGCCAGGCATCGGCTTCAACTATCTCAACCGTCATGAGACCCTGGTTGACGATTTGCGCCAGCGACGAGAAGAAATCGACTTTGTCTTCAACCTGTGCGATGAGGGATTCGCCAACAAGGCACGCTGGGAGCTGCACGTGCCGGCCGTGCTTGAGATGCTGGCTATCCCCTATACCGGCGCCGGGCCCCAGTGCCTGGCCTTCTGTTATGACAAGTCATTGGTGCGCGGCGTAGCTGCCGAAATGGGCGTTCCGGTGCCCGATGCCATCTTGATGAACCCGTCGGATTCGATCGTTGACTTGCCCTTCCCCTTCCCGGTGATCCTCAAGCCCAACTTCGGCGACTCGAGCTTCGGCATCACACAGCGTTCGGTGGCCGACAACCCCGAGGCGCTGCTGAGCGGGTTGGGGGAAATCCGCGAGCGGTTTGGCTACGACCTGCCGATTCTGGTGGAGGCCTTCCTGCCCGGCAAGGACCTGTCAGTCGGGGTCATCGGCAACCCGCCGGATGACTACCGTATCCTGCCGATCGTGGAGGAGGACTACAGCAGTCTGCCCGAAGGGCTGCCGCAAATCTGCGGCTATGAGGCCAAGTGGGAGCCCACCTCACCCTACTGGAATCTGCGTTCGATCCCGGCGGAGCTGGCGCCAGACGTGCAGACCTTGATCCAAGGGGCCTGCCTGCGCTTGTTCCGCCGGCTCGAGTGCCGCGACTACGCCCGCTTCGACTGGCGGCTCGATGGCCAGGGGCAGCCGCGCTTGCTTGAAGTCAATCCCAACCCCGGTTGGTGCTGGGACGGCCACCTGGCGAAGATGGCGGCGCTCGAAGGCATGAGCTACGCCGATATGCTGGCGGCCATCTTGCAGACCGCCGACCGACGCATACGTCTGGAACGGCAGCGGTCGCAGCTGGCGACTGTAGTGGGCTAACCACCAGGACGCGAAGGACACCACGGGGGAGACAAGGAACACAAAGGGCCCACTTGCGTGGGCCCATTTTTCGTGCTTTCGTGGGCCTCATCCCCCGCGCCAGTTCCTAAGCGGGTCGAAGGACGGGCCTTCGGCAGTGCCTGTCTTGCGAACGGCGCACAGGGCTTAGCGCGCGGACCCCATCCCTTCAAACAGCGTAGGGACGTTGCATACAACGTCCCTACATCCTGTCGGGTTCGGAACCGCCCTTCGAATCGTCGTGCTAATCCTTGCCAGCTGGGCGCCGCGAGCCGACGGTTGACAGCCCAGTCACGGTGGGCAAACCTACGTCGCCGGCCGCCCTCTCCCGGTGCTGTCCCCTTATCCCGTTCCCAGCGCGGCGTGGGCCGCCGACAGACGGGCGATCGGCACGCGGAACGGTGAGCAACTGACATAGTTCAGGCCGATCCGATGGCACAGCTGGATCGAGGCCGGGTCGCCGCCGTGTTCACCACAAATGCCGACTTCCAAGTCCGGGCGGGCCGATCGACCCTCGCGCGTTCCGATCTCCATCAATCGGCCGACACCCTCGGGGTCGATCGTTTGGAACGGGTTGTTGGGCAGGATACCCTGCTTGACACCGTCGATCATGAACTTTGGCTCGACGTACTCAATCAGGAAGTTGCGTTCGGCGTCGTCGCGGCTGTAGCCAAAAGTCATCTGGGTCAGATCGTTGGTGCCATACGAGAAGAATTCGGCCACACCTGCGATTTCCGGTGCCGTCAGGGCCGCCCGCGGGATTTCTATCATCGTCCCGAATTTGTAGGGGAACGAGACGTCCTTGGCCTCCATCGCCTCCCGGGCGATTTCGACAAGCCGTGGCTGAATCGCCTTAAGCTCATTGACGTGACCGGTCAGCGGGATCATCACCTCCGGCTTAGCGTCGATGCCTTCGGCCACCTTATTGGCGGCGGCCTCGAAGATCGCCCGAACCTGCATCTCAACGATCTCGGGCATCAGAATGCTCAAGCGAACGCCGCGCAGGCCCATCATCGGGTTGGACTCGTGCAGATCGCGCACGCTCTCCAGCAGCTGCTGGCGCGCCTCCAGACCGTCCGTATCCCCCGTCGCCTTCTTGGTTGCGACCTCTTCGATGAGTTCTTCGAGGCCTGGCAGGAACTCGTGCAGGGGCGGATCGATCAAGCGCACGATCACCGGCAAGCCATCCATGGCTTCGAACAGACCCTCGAAGTCAGCCCGCTGGTAGGGCAGCAGCTCGTCCAACGCCTCAGTGCGCGCCTCCGAGCTGTCGGCCAGGATCATGCGTTGCACAATCGGCAGACGTTCCTGCTCGAAAAACATGTGCTCGGTGCGGCACAGGCCAATGCCGCGCGCACCATACTGCCGTGCCCGCCGAGCGTCCTGCGGATAGTCGGCATTGGCCCACACTTCGAGCCCGCGTGTCGGGAAACCCTCCGGCCCACTGCGCACACCGTCGCGGGCGGCGATGTCATCGGCCCAACCCAGCAGCTCCAACAGCTCGGTCTGTTCTTCGAACTCGGGCATCACGGTTGGGATCTGGCCCGAGTACACCTCGCCGGTGGTGCCATCGACACTGATCCAGTCGCCCTCGCTGACGGTCACCCCGTTGGCGGTCAGGATTTTGGAATCCAGGTCAAGGCGCACGCCCGAGGCGCCCACGACACAGGGGATGCCGAATTGGCGGGCGACGACGGCGGCATGGCTGGTGGCGCCGCCCTCGGTCGTCAAAATGCCTTTGGAGGCCAGCATGCCATGCACGTCGTCCGGCTTGGTGAATGGCCGGACCATGATCACATCCTGTTTGTCTTCCTTGGCGCGGGCTTCGGCCGTGTCAGCATCGAAGTAGATGCGGCCGACGGCTGCCCCGGGGGAGGCGTTGACGCCCTTGCCCAGCATGCGGTCGCCCTTGGCCTGTTCCAAGGCATCCAGTTTGAACTGCGGGTGCAGGAGCACATCGACATCTCTGGGTTTGACGCGCTTGACCGCCGTATCGCGCTCGATCAGTCCCTCTTCCACCATGTCAACGGCAATCTTGACGGCCGCCTTGGCCGTCCGCTTGCCATCGCGTGTCTGCAGCATCCACAGCTTGCCGCGCTCAATTGTGAACTCAACATCCTGCATCTCGTGGTAGTGCGCTTCGAGCTTGTCGCAGATCTTCTCGAACTCGGCGTAGGCTGCCGGCATTTCGCCTTCGAGCTCGGCGATCTTCTTGGTGTTGCGGATGCCGGCCACCACGTCTTCACCCTGCGCGTTGGTCAAATAGTCGCCGTACAGGATCCGCTCACCGGTCGCTGGGTCTCGGGTGAAGGTCACGCCGGTCCCCGAATCGTCGCCCATATTGCCAAAAACCATGGTTTGAATGTTGACCGCCGTGCCCAGATCGTGGGAAATGCCGGCCGCGTTTCGATAGTCAATCGCTCGTTTGCCATTCCACGAACTGAAAACGGCTTCCGTCGCCATGCGCATCTGCTCGAGCGGTTCTTGCGGGAAGCCGGTGTCCGATTCCTCGGCCACGATTTCCTGGAAATGCTGGGTCATCGCCTTCCAGTCGTCGCCCGTCATCTCGGTGTCGACCCGGTAGCCCTTGTCCTTCTTATAGGCGTCGAGCGGATGCTCGAAGGCGTCGTCGTCGATACCCAGCACTACCGAACCGAACATTTGGACCAGCCGCCGGTAGGAGTCGTACACAAAGCGGGCGTCCTGCGTCAGTTTGATCATCCCCTCGGCTGTCTTGTCGTTAAGGCCGACGTTGAGCACCGTGTCCATCATGCCCGGCATCGAGAACTTGGCGCCGGAGCGGCATGAAACCAGCAGTGGGTTGGCAGGATCGCCAAAGCGCTTGCCGGTCTTCCCTTCGACATCCTTGAGCGCCGTCTTGGCCTGCTCCCACATGCCCTCGGGAAACTGATTGCCGGCCTTGAGATAGGCGATGCAGGCCTGTGTCGAAATGGTGAAACCTGGCGGCACCGGCACGCCAAGCCGGGTCATTTCACCCAGGTTGGCGCCCTTACCGCCCAGCAGGGCACGGGCCCCCTCCCACGAGCCGGCTTTGCTTTCGGCCTCATCGACTTGATCAAAGGTATAGACCCACTTCTGGCTAGACATGTTGCGCAATCCTCCGATTCGGATGGATGTCAGGGGCTGGCAAAGAAAGTGCGCGGCACCAACGCGCGGCCGCCCACGTGTCCAACTATACCAGCACTTGACTTGGTGGTTGGGTGCGTCCGCCTGGGCCCGGGCTGGAATAGTCCTGTCCGCAGCGCCGGGGCTCAGGCCTCGAGCGGCAGGCCGATCAGGACTTCGCCATCCTCGATCCGGACGGGGTAAGCCGGGATGTCGACAATGGCGGGCAGGGACAGCACCTTGCCGGTGCGCACGTCAAATCGCGCCCCATGCCGCGGGCATTCGATGTCGAATTCCTGGAGCGGGCCTTCAGCGACCGGCCCATCATCGTGTGAGCACACGTCTTTGATGGCGAAATACTTGCCGCCAATGTTGAAGACAGCAATCGGCTCGCCGTCGATATCGAAGATGATCCGTTCACCGGGGGGAAGCTCATCGGTCGTAGCTACCGGTACGAACTCGAGCGCGTCTTCATCCAGCAGCTGGTAGTTGTACATGGTCCTCTCTTGCATGGAATTGGGATGGATGGACCGGCCCTAGCGCAGTTCCTCTTCGAGCCCCTCCACGCCGTACACGCCCGCCTTGACCACCTTGAGGGACAGCAAGGCACACTTGAGCCGAACCGGGCCGAGCTCAATGCCCAGCAGCTCGAGGATATCGTCCTTGGTCATGCCCTTAACGTCGGACAAGGAGCGGCCAATAATAGTCTCGGTGAGCAGGTCAGCCGAAGCCTGGGAGATGGCACAGCCTTCCCCACTGAAGGCCGCTTCCTGGATGACATCGTTGGCATCGACGCGCAGGTCAACGCGGATGCGGTCGCCACACAGAGGATTGTCATCCGTGTAGCTATAGTCGTGTGGATCGAGCGTCCCCTTCATGCGAGGGTTCTTGAAGCGGTCGATGATGATCTCGCGGTACAAGTCGTCCATGGACTGTCCTAGCTGCCGAAAATCTCTTTGACATGGTACAGGCCTTCGATCAACGCGTCGACCTCGTCCAGGGTGTTGTACAGGTAAAACGAGGCACGTGTCGTCGCCGGCAAGTCGAAGCGCTGGTGCAGGGGCATGGCGCAGTGGTGGCCGGCGCGCACTGCGATGCCGCGGTCATCCAGAATTTGGGCGACATCGTGCGGATGCGCTCCTTCGAAGGTGAATGCGGCCACCCCGCCCTTGTGCTCGGTGGCCGGACCGTACACTTTGACACCGGGCACTTCTTCCAACCGCTCCAGGGCATGGCCGATCAGCGTCTGCTCGTGGGCGTGCACAGCTTCCATGCCCAGGTCGGTCAAGTAATCGACGGCCGCGCCAAGCGCCACCGCCTCGGCGATGGCCGGCGTGCCCGCCTCAAACTTGTGCGGCACGTCATTGGCGACGAAGCTGCCCAGCTCAACCCGCTTGATCATTTCCCCCCCGCCCATGAACGGCGGCATCGACTCAAGCAAGCTGTGCTTGCCATACAGCACGCCGATCCCGGTCGGACCACACATCTTGTGGCCGGAAAAGGCCAGGAAGTCCACCTTGAGCGCTTGAACATCAACCGGTAGGTGGGGCACCGATTGGGCCGCGTCGAGCACCACAACAGACCCGGCCTGCTGGGACAGCTCGGTCAGCTCCCGGACCGGGTTGACCGTCCCCAGCACGTTCGACATATGGCTGAAGGCGACCAGCTTGGGACTGTGGGCGGTCAGCAGTTTGGCAAAGACGGCCCGATCGAGCTGGCCGTCGTCGGTTACCGGGGCAAAGTGGAGCTGCAGGCCGCGCTCATCCGCCAGTTGGTACCAGGGGATCAGGTTGGCGTGGTGCTCCATTTCGGTCAGCAGGATGGAATCGCCGGTACTGAGCTGGCTGCGAGCCCAGCTGTACGCCACCAGGTTGATGGCTTCGGTGGTGTTGCGGGTGAAGATGATTTCCTTGGGCGAGGACGCGTTGATGAAGGCCGCCACTTTGGCCCGCGCCGCTTCGTACTCGGCGGTGGCCTCTTCGGCCAGCCGGTGGATGCCGCGATGAATATTGGCATTGTGCTGCTCATAGTGCTGCCGCAGCGCGTCGAGCACAGGCGTTGGCTTCTGCGATGTCGCCGCCGAGTCCAGGTAGATAAGCGGCACGCCCGGGCGAACCTGGCGGGTCAGGATCGGGAAATCGGCCCGGACCCTTTCGATGTCGTATTGGACGGCCGAGCGCGCCATCGTCATCGTCAGCTCTTCTTCGACTTCTTCTTCTCGGGCGGACGGACATTGTCACTCTGCTGCTGGAGCCACAGCACCCGATCGGGCACCATCCAGCCGTCCGTCAGGTACACGTCCTGGGTGAACTGGACGCCGACCATCTTGCGGTCGGAGTGGATGACGGTGCCGCGCAGCCATTCACGGACGCGATCTTCGCCGCGCTCGTGATCGCACATCACTTCGACCACATCGCCAACGTTGAAGCGCTGGCCTTCCGATATCGCCTTGGGGATGGGTCGCTCCATCGACTTGGGCATCTGGTTAATTCTGACCTCCCGTGCCAGCTGAGGGGGCCTCAGCTCATCTTATCATCGATCATCTTTTCGAAGCGCGAGCGCACATCTTCAAACGGAATGCGCTGCATGATTGGCGCAAAAAAGCCGTCGACCACCAACCGCTCGGCCTCGGATCGCGGCAAGCCGCGCGACATGAGATAGAAGATCGGCTCTTCTTCGAGCTGGCCGACGGTGGCGCCGTGGGTGCAGCGGACGTCATCGGCCAGGATCTCCAGGCCGGGAATAGAGTCGGCCCGCGCCGCGTCGCTCAGGATCAGGTTGCGGTTGGCCTGGTAGCCGTCGGTCTTCTGGGCGCCTGGCGCCACATAGATCATGCCCTGCCAGACGGAGCGCGCCTTGTCGACCAGCGCACCCTTGAACAGCAAGTCGCTGGTGGTGTGCGGTGCCAGATGGTTTTGCTGGGTGTCTTGGTCCAGGTGCTGGCTGCCGTCCACAAAGTAGAAGCCCGACATACGGCCGGTCGATCCCTGGCCAACCAGGTCGAGCTCGGTGAAGGTTTTGGTCAGCTTGCTGCCGACGGAGCCGAAGATCCAGTCCAAGTTGGAGTCGCGGCCGACGCGCGCCCGCTCATGGGAAAAGTTCCAGAAGTGCTCGCCCCAGTTCTGCACCTCGACGAAGCGCAAATTGGCGCCGTCGCCGACCCACAGTTCGATAATTCCGTTGTGGATTGACTCGCCCTCGGGCTCGGTCGGCGAGGCCATTTCATGCACATACGTCAGCTCGGCGCCATCCTCGACCACCACCAACACCCGGCTCAGACACAGCAAATCGCTGCCGGGCGCCCACAGCACCGAGTGCAGAGGCTGTTCGAGCCGAACACCCTTGGGCACATAGATCAGAATCCCTTGATCGGCCAGCGCCGCCGAGAGTGCGGCGAACTTGCCGGCGTCGTCGGGCACGACCTCGCCAAGGTAATCCTTGAGGATGGCGGCGTGCTCTTGCTCGGCAGTCGCCCAGTCGCAGAAGACGACGCCCTGCTCGGCCAGGGCGGCTAACCCTTCGCTGTTGGGCGGATGGCCCGGCCGCAGCACGATCTGGGCCGCGTTCTCGTCGCCGGCCGGCGGGCGCAGCAGCGCAGGCTCGACCGGCAGGTCATCGGCCGCCCGCAACGCAACCTCGGTCGACGGCAGCATGCGGATGTCGGTCCGGCGCCAGGGCTCATCGGTCAAGGTCGGCATCGGTAGGTCCTGATAAGTAGACCAGGCCTGGCGCCGGCGTTTGGCCAGCCACTTTGGGCCCGCCATCCGCTCGATGACTGCCTCCAGATTCTTCTCGTCCAGTTCAAATGGGCGGGCGACGCTCGGCATCTCGCGCCGGCGTGCGCGCCGCTCAACGGTCCTTGGAGTCATGCGTGTGGTCACCCTTGTCTGCAGTGGATCGGCGGCGAGCGGTCGACCGGCGCTTAGCCGATCGAGCCCTCCATTTGGAGCTGGATCAGCCGGTTCATTTCCACGGCGTACTCCATCGGCAGCTCCTTCACCAGCGGCTCGATGAAGCCAGAGACCACCATGCTGGTTGCCTCTTCCCCACTCATACCGCGGCTCATGAGGTAGAAAAGCTGCTCCTCGCCCACCTTGCTGACGGAGGCCTCGTGGCCGATGCTGACATTGTCTTCGTCGATCTCGATGTAAGGATAGGTGTCGGACCGCGAGGCATCGTCGAGCAACAACGCATCGCAAACCACGCTTGACTTGGCGTGGTGTGCGCCTGCATGCACCTTGAGCAGGCCACGGTACGACGCCCGGCCGCCTGCCTTGCTGATGGACTTCGATGTGATCTTGCTGGTGGTCCTGGGTGCGGCATGGATCACCTTGCCGCCCGTATCCTGATGCTGATGACCAGTGGCGAACGCCAGCGACAGAATCTCGCCGCGGGCGCCCTCGCCCACCAGGTAGCAGGAGGGGTACTTCATGGTGACCTTGCTGCCGATGTTGGCGTCGACCCACTCGTGGCTGGCGCCTTCGTGCACAATGGCCCGCTGCGTCACCAGGTTGTAGACGTTGTTCGACCAATTCTGAATCGTCGTGTAGCGCGAGCGGGCGCCCTTCTTGACGATGATCTCGATGACGCCGCTGTGGAACGAGTCCGTGCTGTAGACGGGCGCCGTGCAGCCTTCGACATAGTGAATCTGGGCACCCTCATCGAGAATGATCAGTGTGCGCTCATACTGGCCGACGTTGGCCGAGTTGAGGCGGAAATACGCTTGCAGCGGCAAATCGATCTTGATGCCGGGTGGGACGTAGATGAACGAACCGCCCGACCACACGGCGCTGTTGAGCGCAGCGAACTTGTTGTCGGTGTACGGAATGACCGTTCCGAAGTATTCGCGGAACAGATCGGGGTGCTTGCGCAGCCCGTCTTCGATGCTGACGAATATGACGCCCTGCGCTTCGAGGTGATCCTGGATCTTGTGGTAGACCATCTCGGATTCGTACTGGGCGCCGACACCTGCCAGGAATTTCTGCTCGGCTTCAGGGATCCCCAACCGGTCGAATGTCTTCTTAATGGTGTCCGGGACATCATCCCAGCTGCGCCCTTCCTTCTCGGCCGGCCGTACGTAGTTGTAGATCTCGTCGAGGTTGAACTCGCTCAGGTCTGCGCCCCAGTTGGGCATCGGCCGCTGCATGAAGTGCTCAAGCGCCTTTAGTCGGTAATCGAGCATCCAGGTCGGCTCGTCCTTCTGGGCCGAAATCTGGCGCACAACCTCTTCATCCAACCCCTTCTTCGTCCGAAAAACAATTTCGTCGGGATCGACGAAATGCCATTTGTATTCTTCGATACCTTCCAAGTGCTCCATATCCTGGGAAGTTGCCATCAAGATACCTCCACCAATTCCGAGCGCTCTCGGATCCAGTCATACCCATGTTCTTCAAGATGTTCGGCCAGCTCGGCGTCGCCGGTCTCGACGATCCGGCCGCCAAGCATGATGTGCACCAAATCCGGCTTGATGTAGTTCAGAATGCGCTGGTAGTGCGTGATGACCAGCACGCCCAGGTCGGGCCCGGCCAGCGCGTTGATACCGGAGGCGACGATACGCAGCGCATCGATGTCCAGGCCCGAGTCGGTCTCGTCGAGGATGGCGATCTCAGGCTCGAGCGTCGCCAACTGCAGGATCTCGGCCCGTTTCTTCTCGCCGCCGGAGAAACCGTCGTTCAGGTAGCGGCCAGCGAACTCATGCGGCATTTCCAAGAGATCCATTTTCTGCTTGAGAAGCTTGCGGAACTCGACGACAGGAATGCCTTTGTCCTCCGGATCATCCGCCTTGCGGCGGGCATTGATCGACGAGCGCAGGAAATTAGCCAGTGACACGCCAGGGATGGCGACCGGATATTGAAACGCCAAAAAGACGCCAAGCTTGGCCCGCTCATCAGGCGCCAAGGCGACCAGGTTCTTGCCCTTGAATAAGATCTCGCCCTTGGTCACCTGGTAGGACGGATGCCCCATCAAGGCATAGGCCAGCGTCGATTTGCCGGAACCATTGGGACCCATCAGGGCATAAATCTGGCCGGGTTCGACAGTCAAATCGACCCCGCGCAGAATCTCATTGTCCTCTACCGTGACGTGCAGATTGCGAATCTCCAACGTGGATCCCATGAACGCTCCTCGACCTCTTTCCTTGGGGTCAAACCGGTGATTTCCCGCACCGGGCCATAGCAAGCGCGGCGATTCCTCGCCTTTCGAGCTAGCCATTTGCAGGCGGGATTATAGCACGCAGGCTATTCGCCTGTCAATATTTATCGGTTTCTTCTGAAAAATCCGATTTCAGCTTGTGAAACCTAGCGCGAGCAGGCTCAGCGCTGGAATAAAGTCAACTCGAGTCTGAAATATTGACAGCCTCCGGGCCGCTTGTTATACTCCAACCGCGTATGTCGACCCCTACCCGTGAACTCATCTTGCGAACGCTACGCTCGCAAGGCAAATGTACAGTGAAGGAATTGGCCGTAGCCGCCGAGGTATCGCCGGTGTCGGTCCGCCACCACCTGACCAATTTGCAGGCCGAGGCTCTGGTGTCGGTCGAAGAGGTGCGCCACGGGGTTGGCCGTCCGCACCACCTGTTTTCGCTGACCGAGCAGGCGCTCGAACTGTTCCCGACTCGCTACTATCGGCTGACCAATCGTCTGCTGGAGGAGTTGAAGGACAGGCTGCCCGACGATCGGCTCCGAGCGCTGTTCGCCTCCGTCGCCGAGAACATGGCAGACGAATACGCCGACCAATTGCAGTCACTTCCCCTGCCCGAGCGGCTCGAGCGGCTAGTGGCGTTGTTGCGAGACGAGGGCTTTGACGCCGAGATCGAGGAATCCGACCAGCAGTTGTTAATTCATGAGCTGAGCTGTCCCTTCCTGCATGTTGGTCTTGAGCACCCCGAGGTTTGCCTGCTGGACCAAACGCTGATCGCACGGGCGTTATCCTTGCCGGTCGAGCGGGTGACCTGGCTGCTGGAAGGTGATCTGCACTGCACTTATGCGGTGGATTTACAGCCAAGTCAGGCTGAGGAGGTAGCTGTCAGTGACTGAGAGCGAAAACCCGGTTCCCAATCCAATCTGGGAGGCCGACTCGACCCATCCGGAGAAGGCAGCCGAGGTTCGCCAGGCGCTGCGCCAGGTGATGGACCCCGAGATCGGGATGAGCGTGGTCGAGCTTGGCCTGGTGCGCCAGGCGAGCTTTGATGACACGAAACTCAAGCTGGATATGATCATGACCACGCCCTTCTGCCCCTATGCTCCGGCCCTGCTCGAGGCCACTCGGTCCAAAGCCGAGGAAGCCTCGGGAATGGAAACCACGATCGACATGGGCATGGACCCATGGGATCCGAGCATGATGGAAGAAGGGGCCGGCGCGGCCTGGGGCATTTTCTAGCATAGCCTTTTCTGACGACCAGAGCGGCGGGCCTATGCCCGCCGCTTTCGATTCCAGATTAGCGCCAGAAGAGCCCGCTTGGGCAATCGGGCAGCAATACCCAATAAAACAAAGACGCCAAGAACACGAAGGGTGGCTTTGCGCCCGTTGTGTCTTGCCGCTATCAGCTCTTGAACTTGCGGAGGGCAGAGCTAGGCCGCCGCTTGCTGGCCTTCCGGGGAGGAGGGTCGCCGGTCGAGCAAACCAAGCACACTTAGAAGTCCGAGGGACAAACGCAGGGCAACACTGAAGCCGGCAATGATCACAATCAGCGCAATCGCCAAGCCAGCCACGATGGCCCACAGCGTCGAGGCCCGGCTGCCTTCATAGCGCACCAGCCGGGCCCGCAGCCGGCGGACAAACCGACCGCTGGGCTCAACCGGCACCAAAGCCTCGGCCAGCAGGGCCTCCAGTTGCTTTCTGGTTACCGAGCTCCGCTTGGCTGCCATTACTCCGCTTCCCCCGGTCCGGCCGGCCGGCCGAGTTCCCTGGCCGCCTGCGTCGACACGATCTCATCACGCAGCGCGTTCAACGTACGGTGGTACAAGCTCTTGATTGCCCCTTCGGTCCGGCCCATGATCTGGCCAATTTCGGCATTGGGCAGTCGTTCGACAAACTTGAGGATGAGCAGCTCCTGCCGATCCTCCGGTAATGAGCGTACGTGGTCCAGCAGGATTTGGATCTCCTCCCGCTGGATGGCGCTGGCCTCGGGATGCGCACCCAACTCGGACAGCAGTACCCGGTCTTCAAGCGGCACGATTGGTTTGCGGCTGCGGTCCCGGTGGAAATTGGCCACCAGGTTGTGCGCAATCCGATACAGCCAGGCCGAGACCGGGACGCCTTTGTCTTCGAACCGGCCCGCGTGCCGCAGCGCCCGTTGGAACACCCTGGCTGTCAAATCCTCGGCGTCCTGATGATTGCCTGTCCGGTAGTAGATGTAGTTGTAGATCCGCTTGACGTGCCGCTCATAGAGTTGGCCAAAAGCCTCAACCTCATCAGGCGAGCGCTGGATGAGCGCCAGATCGTCGAGCTGGGTCCAGCTCATACGGCGACCGTCTGTGCTTGTTGTCTTACAACACCAAAGATCATGATGGGTTGCCTGCTGTCACCCTCGTATCCGCCGGTCCACCTAGTGGCGCGCCATTTCCGACTTAATGCTGGCCCAATCGCTGCGAACCTTGACCACCAAGTCCTCCGTCTCCGGTAGATGGCCGTAGCGCACGGTCTGGTAGGCCTCGGTCAGGCGCTCGATCGGCAGCCGGGCATCGGGAAACAAGTGGACCAGTGCGCGTTGGAACTCGCGCGGCGTCTCCCAGTGATGCCGGGCCCGTCCACTGATCGCGGCCGCGTCCAGCAGTTGGGCATAGATATGACGGATGATAACTGCAGTCCGGAGCTGGCCCGCCAGCAGGGCTGATCCCAGACCGCGCAGATCTTGGCCCAAGTTGCGCAACCGGTTGCCCAGGCCGCTGCCCCGGAAGCGGGGGTCCAGGGATAGTCCCTCGTCCATCGCCAGGGTCCGCTCCCAACGCCAGGATTCTCGCCGCCGGACTAGACGGATCGCCGACCACACCAGCAGGCTAACCACCGCGATTACCAACGCCAGGCGCAGGTAGGGCCAGATGGGCGCCAGGCTGGATAGCAGGTCGTTGATCCATTGGAACAATGGCGGCGGTTGGATTCCTTCGACTGGTTCCCCCGTCCCGGGAGGTGGCAAGTCTTCGGGCTGCGCCAGCCCGGGCACTGAGCTGAAGAAGTTGCGCAGCCCGGCCATCAATCGGCCGATCAGGGGATCCAGCAACCTGAACAACGGGAGCAGGAGCGCATACAGCAACGCAAGGCCCCGCACCAACCCGGATCGGATCGACTCCAACGAGCGGTAGGCCAGTGCGCTGCCGAGCAGTGCAGCCAGCCCCAGGCCGGCGCCGATCGTCAGCCCAAACAACACCAGCAGACTGGCAAACCATTGTCCGCCGAACGGCGGCTCGGCCGCGCCGCGTAGACGAGACAGCCGGTCGGCCCGAGTCAGTGACATGCCCGTCAGACTGGCCAAGAAAAACGCAATCAGCAGAACGGTCTTGCCCTCCCCCGGCAACGGCAGCACCATGAGCAGGGCATACACCAGCACGCCAAAGCGAAACTTGAACCCCGTCCTGGCCGGCTCGAGGAAATCCGGTGAGGCCGAAGCCACGCCCCGGCGCCAAATGATGACAACCAGCAAGACCAGCGGTAGCTCGGGCGCCAGCGGATAGATTTGCGGGAGCGCCCGCGCCAGCTGGCGCAAGGCCCCCGCCAGATCCAGCAGTCTGCCCGGGTTGAACAGCAGATTGATCGTCAGCAACAGGCCCAGCAGCAGTCCCGCCGCCGACAGACCCAGTGAAACCTCTCGCCGCAGGCGATACTCATGGACCCATTGCAGGAGTAAGCGCGCCGACCAGGAAAAAGCCAGCATCCAGACTAACAAAGCGATCAGTTGGGAGCCGGTATGGGCGCCGGCGATCAAGCCCATCCAGGGGACGATTAGCGTCAGCTCGAGGAGCAGGACGCTGGCGGCGGCGATCTGGCGCCAAGGGAAGCGCCGGCTGCCGGTTGCCGGTCGCAGGGCAGCCTCGCTCATTGCAGTCGAAGCCCCTCTCCGCGCGGCACGTGATAGGTGGCCACCCGATCAATAGCGGGCGGCGCCTCCTCCCCCAGTGCGATCAAGGTCGTACGCCGGTTTCGGCTCCGAAGCCGGATCAGGCTTTCCATCAGCTCCGGTGGGGTGACAGCGGTGATAACCACCAGGATCGACCCATACTCCAGGCGCGGCGCCTGATCCAACAGGAACCGCTCGAACGGCGCCGTCACCACCGGGGTCAGCCCGGCCAACGACTCGAGCAGGTGCGGCAGGTGCCCGGAAGACCGGCCCGGCGGGATGCGGAACGCCTGGCCCGAATGGGCAATGCTGCCATTCGACAGCAGGCCAACACGGTACCCCTGATGAAATGCTTCCCACACCAGGGAAGCCGAGGTGCGGATGAGCGCCTCCAGCATCTCGGGTTCGGTGCCCTCCCAATGATGGGCAAAGGTTGACGCGTTCAAACAGATGACCAGGTCAAGGCCGCGGACGGGTTGGAACAACCGGGTCTGGAGCTGGCCCGTCTTGGCCGTCGCCGGCCAGTGGATCAAACGGAACCCATCCTCCGGTTGATGTTGACGGACCCCCATCGGGCGGGTGATGTCTTCGAACAACCGGCGGCGCGTTGGCCGGTCGCCGAACGGATCGTCTGGCTGCAAACCCAGCTTGGAGAGCGGCCTGACTTCGGGAAAGACCACCATTCGGTCGTCCGGTGCGAAGTTCGGGTCATTGCTTTGAAAGACACCGAACGGGTCCCCCGCGGTGGCCTCCACCGGTCCGATGCGGTAAATACCTCGCTGGCGCAAACGCAGCGGGAACGTGCGGCGCGTCTTGCTGTAACCGCGCATCGACAGGATCAGGTGGAGGAAGCCTTCTTCGGGCCGGTGTGACGGGGCCAGCAAATCTTGATCATCCGGGCCGATGTCACGCGGCCAGCGGTCGCTGGTGCGAAACCAGACCAGCGGCAGCGCCTTGTTATTTTCGACCTCGACGGCCGCCTCCACCCGCTCGTCAGGGAACCCGCGGCGGTACTTCATCCAGCGGCGGTAGCTGACGCCGGCCATGGAACGGGCGTTCCACAACCAGGCGAGGCCCAGCGTAAGGCCCAGTACGCTGGCCAGCGCCAACAAGCCGGAGATGCGGAACAAGTAGCCGGCCGCCAGCGCCAGGGCTGTGATCCACAGCCAGGCTTCATGGAAGGGCCGGCGCTCGCGCACCGCTTAGCCTTCGACGGGAACGGGAACTTCGGAGATCACGTCGATCAGCAGCGCCTGCGGACCGCGGCCGCGCAACTGCGCTTGCGGGGAAATCACCATGCGGTGGATCAAGACCGCCGGCGCAAGAAACTTGACATCGTCGGGCAGCACGTAATCTCGCCCGCGGATTGCCGCCCACGCCTGGGAAGCCTGGTACAGGGCCAACGTCGCCCGCGGGCTGGCTCCCAGGTCGATCTCGCTGTGACGGCGGGTTGTGCGGGCGATCGCCACCACGTACTCCCGAACCTCGGGATCGACCCGAACTTGCTGGCGCTTGGCAATCAGGTCCATCACTTCTTCGGGATTGGTAACCGCCTCCAGCTCGGCCAATGGATCCTGGCCGTCGTGGCGAAGCAGGATTTCGGACTCCTCGTCCTCTTCCGGGTAGCCCAGTTCCAACCGCAGCAGAAAACGATCAAGTTGGGCTTCAGGAAGGGGGAAGGTGCCTTCAAGTTCGATCGGGTTCTGTGTGGCCAGCACGACAAACGGCCGAGGAACCTGCCGGCTGACGCCGTCGACCGTCACCTGGCGTTCCTGCATCGCCTCGAGCAGCGCCGACTGCGTTCGGGGCGTTGCCCGGTTGATCTCGTCGGCCAACACGACCTGGCTCATGATCGGTCCCTGGCGAAACTCGAACCGTTGCTCCTTCTGGTTGAACCAGTTGATGCCGACCACATCCGACGGCAGCAGATCGGGCGTGAATTGGATGCGCTTGAAACTGGTGCCCATCGAGGCGGCCAGGGCCCGCGCCAACGTTGTCTTGCCGATGCCCGGCACGTCTTCGATCAGAATGTGGCCTTCACACAGGATGGCAACCAGGGCCAGGTCGATCGCCTGTCCCTTGCCGACGATCACCTTCTGCACATTGTCGCGCAGTCTGACGGCGGCTTCAGCGATCAAACGGGGCTCCTTCTTTCCACCGGGGCTGGCGGGAGGCGAGTATAGCACGCAGCTTCAGACCGAATGCTATAATCGCCGACGCCCCCATGCGAACCATATGCTCGCTCGACCTGGAAACTTCGGGCCTTGACCCGCAGCGCGACGCGATTATCGAAGTCGGCGTCGTGCGTTTCCGCGGTGATCGGATCGAGGACGAATTTCAAACGCTGGTCAACCCTGGCCGCCCGCTTGCTTCCTTTATTACCGAACTAACCGGGATCAACGACGCCATGCTGGCCAACGCCCCGCGCATCAATGAAGTGCTGCCCGACCTGCACACCTTTGTCGGCGATGAACCGGTCCTGGGCCACAACATCGGTTTTGACCTCGGATTCCTGCAAACCCATGGCCTGTTCCAACACAATCTACCCATAGATACGTACGATCTGGCCTCTGTGGTTCTGCCCTCGGCCGGCCGCTACAGCCTCGGTTCGCTGGCCAGCCACCTCGGGGTGCCCGTGGGCACCACCCATCGGGCCCTGGAAGACGCCCGCATTACCCGGCAGGTCTTGCTGCGCTTGATGGATCACTTGGCCGAGCTGCCCGCCTGGCTTAGGCAGGAGATCGCCCGCCTCGGCGCCAATGTCGAATGGGGCGCCGGCTGGCTGTTCGATGAGTCGCTGGCGGCCAATGGCGCCTTGATCGAACCGCCCGAAGCGGCCTTCGACCTGTTTGCCGGCTTCCCCGCCCTGCCCGGGCAAACCGAGGCGCTCGAACCGGTCGACGAACCCCAGCTACTGGACGCGGAGGCGATCGCCGCCCACCTGCTGCCCGGCGGCACCTTCGACACCCGCTTCCCCAACTACGAGCACCGCAGCCAGCAGGTTCAAATGCTGGCGGCCGTCACGCAAGCGCTGTCGGAAGGCCGCCATTTGCTGGTGGAAGCCGGCACCGGGACCGGCAAGTCGCTGGCCTACCTGCTTCCCGCCGTCCACTGGGCCGAGCAAAATGGCCAACGCGTGGTCATCTCGACCAACACGATCAACCTGCAGGACCAGCTGCTGCTCAAAGACTTGCCCGACCTGGCCCAGGTCTTCGACCGGCCCTGGCGGGCGGCGGCCCTAAAGGGCCGGGCCAACTACCTGTGCCCGCGCCAACTGGGGGCAATGCGCTCGGTCGGCCCGCGTTCGGCCGACGAAATGCGGGTGCTGGCCAAGGTGCTCGTCTGGCTGCACGGCGGCGGAACGGGCGACCGGGGCCAGATCAACCTGATCGGCGCCGGCGAGGCCATCGCCTGGAGCCGGCTTTCCGCCGAAAACGAAGGCTGCGGCGGCGAGACCTGTCTGCTCGAAACGAACGGCGCCTGTCCCTACTACCGCGCCCGGCGCCGGGCCGAATCGGCCCATGTCGTGGTCGTCAACCATGCCTTGCTGCTGGCCGATATTGCCACCGGCAGCCGCGTCATCCCCGATTACGACCACCTGATCGTCGACGAAGCCCACCATCTGGAAGACGCCACCACCAACGGGCTGAGCTTCCGGGTGACCGAGAGCGGCGTGCAGCGGCTGCTGCGCGATGTCGGCGACCGCAGCGGTGGACTGTTGACCCAGCTTGGCCAGATCGCCCGCAGTCAGCTGCCGCCGGATGTCGCCGGCCAGGTCCTGGATGGGGTTCAGCTGGTTGAGAAACGGCTCGACGAGAGCCGCCGCGGCCTGGAGCGTTTCTTCGAGGCCTTGGGGGATTTCCTCGCCATCCGGCGCGACGGCAAGCCGGTAGGGCCCTATGGCCAACAGGAACGCATCGTGCACGCCGTCCGGCACCTGCCGGAATGGTCGGATCTCGAGATTGCCTGGGACAATCTGCGCGGCCCATTTGCCTCCATGCTCGAATCACTCGAAGGGATGGAGGCCGGTCTGCTTAACCTGGCTGAGTCTGGAACTGAGGCCGCCGAAAACCTGGCCCTCAGCAGCCGCTCGATCCACCGCAGCTTGACGGAGGTCTTCCAACAGCTTGACCAGCTGGTATTTGACCCCGAGCCGCTAATGATCTATTGGGCCGAGGCCAGCAACGCCGGCGACCGGCCCTCTTTGCATGCCGCCCCGCTGGAGGTCGGTCCCCTGGTCGAGCGGCACCTGTGGCATGAGAAACGGACCATCGTGATGACCTCGGCCACACTAACAACTGGCGGCACCTTCGACTACCTGCGTCAACGGCTCCATGCCGACGACGCCGAGGAGCTGGCCCTGGGCTCCCCCTTTGACTACGAGTCAGCCACCCTGCTCTATCTGGTCGACGACATCCCTGAGCCTTCGGCCGGCCCGGCCTACCAGCGGGCCGTCGAGCAGGGCCTGATCGGGTTGTGTAAAGCCACCGGCGGGCGCACGCTGGCGTTGTTCACGTCGTACGCGCAATTGCGGCGAACATCACAGGCGATCAGCGGTCCGCTGGCCGCCGACGGCATCATGGTCTACGAACAAGGGGAAGGCGCCTCGCGCCATGCCTTGCTCGAAACCTTCAAGACAACCGATCAATCCGTGCTGCTCGGTACCCGTTCGTTTTGGGAGGGCGTGGATGTGCCGGGCCCGGCCCTGTCGGTGTTGGCCATCATCCGCCTGCCGTTCGGTGTGCCGAGCGACCCGATCGTGGCGGCCCGCGCCGAGATGTACGAGTCCCCGTTCAACCAGTACATGCTGCCCGAGGCCGTGCTGCGTTTCCGCCAGGGCTTTGGCCGGCTGATACGCACGCAGTCGGATCGCGGCGTCGTCGTTACGTTTGACCGGCGGTTGCTGACCAAGTACTACGGACAGGCCTTCATCCAATCGCTGCCGCGCTGCACGCTGCGCAAGGGCCGGCTGGCCGACGTCCCCGAGGCCGCCGTCCGCTGGCTCGGCATTTAGGCTGAAGATCAGATAACACAAAGATTGGAATGAGAAGGCCGGTCCCTCTCCGGTGACGGGTTCCATCCATGTAGGATGTTCCCAGTGTGTCGCGCACTCAAAAGGTGCCAAGGAGGAGGGACCGACCTATGTTCAAGGATAACATCCATTTCGTAGGGCTGGATCTGGGGGATAGGTCTTCGCAGTTGACCGTGATCGATAGCGAGGGCGAGTTGGTTGAGGAAACGCGGCTTCCAACAAGCAAAGTAAGTTTCGAGCGCAAATTTGCCCATCTGCCCAGGGCGCGGGTGGCGATGGAAGTGGGCACGCACTCACGATGGGCCAGCCAGTTGATCGAGGGGCTGGGTCATGAGGTACTGGTGGCCAACGCCCGCAAGCTGCGTGCCATCTATGACAATCCCCGCAAGGGCGACCGGGCCGATGCCGAGACGCTAGCCCGACTTGCCAGGCTCGATCCGCAGCTGCTGTCGCCGATCCACCATCGTTCACCCGAGGCCCAGGCCGATCTGTCCGTGATCCGCTCCCGGGATTCTCTGGTGCGCTCGCGAACGCTGCTCATCAACCACGTCCGAGGCACCGTCAAAGCGAATGGCGGCCGCTTGCCTGGCTGTTCGGCGGCCAGCTTCCATAACAGGGTCAAGGAATCGGTGCCCGAGTCGCTCCGGCCGGCGCTCCTGCCCATCCTGGAAACGATCGCTTCGCTGACCGGCCAGATCCGGGGCTTTGACCGCCAGATTGAAGAACTATGCAGCCAGCGGTATCCGGAAACCCGGCTGCTCAAGCAGGTGGCCGGCGTCGGCTCGCTCACGGCGCTCACATTCGTCCTGACCCTTGAAGACCCGAAGCGGTTCCACAAGAGCCGGGAGGTGGGGCCGGCCCTGGGGCTGGTGCCACGCCGCGACCAGTCCGGCGACCAGGACCCGCAGCTGCGCATCACCAAAACCGGCAATGTCTACCTGCGCCAGCTGCTGGTGGGCTGCGCTCACTACATCCTGGGGCCCTTTGGCCCCGATTGCGATCTGCGCCGCTGGGGGTTGAAGCTGGCCGAGCGAGGCGGAAAGAACGCCAGAAAGAGAGCGGTGGTGGCCGTGGCCCGCAAGCTGGCCATTCTGCTACATCGCCTGTGGAAAACCGGGGAAGTATATGACCCGTACTACCGTTCAGAGGAACGTGAATTGTTGAGCCAGGCGGCGGAAGCTGCCTGAACATCTTGCTTGTTCAATTGGAGAGCTAAACAAGCACCAGGGAGGCACCGAACTGACGACCGATTGAACTCATCTTCCAGCCAACGCCCCGTTCGGGTGACTGCGGTTTGTGTCTTGGCCGGCAAGTCCGGAGACCGCCACAAAGATGGCAGCACCCACCTGGATCGAACACCAACGGGCACCGGGCCCACACGATGGCCACACGAGTGCGGATGGAAGCAGGGTGAAAGGGCTGGACTGGAAGAACCTTAGCAATCGGTCGCCACGTCGACCATTGACAAACAAAGCCTTCTCATGGAAGACACAAAGAACTCAAAGCTAAGAGCTAAGAGCCTTCGTGTCTTCGTGTTATGAGCTCTTGGCCTTCCGTCCGTTGACGCTCGTTCCCGCCGACCGCTATAATGCGCCTTTGTGACCGTTTGCGCATGCAACGAGGTTCAAGGCATTGATCGACGTTAACGACCTCCGCAGTGGCGTGACCTTCGAACTCGAAGATGAGTTGTTCAAGGTTCTCGAATACGCCCACCACAAACCAGGCCGGGGCAAGGCGACCATCCGAACCAAAGTGCGCAATCTGCGCACCGGTTCTGTGACCGACAAGAGCTTCATCTCCGGCGACCGCGTCCAGGACGTTCGTCTGGACTACCGCCAAGCCCAGTTCCTGTATGAACAGGGCGACCTTTACTTCTTTATGGACACCGAGACCTATGAGCAGCCGGCCATCGGGACCAACATCCTGGCCGAGGCCATTGACTATCTTAAGGAGGGCCTCGAGGTCAAGTTGACCTTCTTTGGCACCGAGCCCATTGAGGTCGAGCTGCCGACGGCAGTCGAGCTGGAGGTCACCCAAGCCGAGACCGGGGTCAGGGGCGACACGGCCACCGGCGCCACCAAGACGGTCACCACCGAGACCGGTCTCAAGGTCCAGGTGCCGCTGTTCGTCGAAACCGGCGATGTGATCAAGGTGGACACCCGCTCGGGCGCCTATTTGACGCGCGTGTAGGTCGACCGCGCCCGATGCGAACCCCCGCAGGCACCGAGTGCCCCTTCTATTTCGAGGACTTCCACCGCGGCCGTGAGCGGCAGGAATGCCGCTTGATCGAGCGCACGCCAAGCGGCGGCATTTGGGAGCCCAGCCTGTGTCAGGGCTGCCGGGTACCGGCCATCACCCGGGCCAACGCCTGCCCGCACCTGGTGCTCGAGGCCCGCGTCGTCAAGGCCGGCTTTCTTGGGCTGGGCAAGAAGGTTGAGGCCTCGGCCATGTGCACCCGCTCGCTCGAAGACGTGCCCGAACCCGAGGTCGGCTGCGGCCAGTGTCACCTCGACCTGCCGCCGCTTTCGACCGCACCCGAACTCCCGTGATCCGCGCCCTGCTGCTCGACCTGGACGACACCCTGCTCCAGACCAATCTGGAGCGGTTCCTGCCAGCCTACATGACCAGGCTGGCCGGCTCGCTGGCCGACCGCTGGCCGCCGGAGGTTGTGCTCTCGGCCCTCAACGAGGCCACCGGTCGCATGATCCGGAACCTGGACCCGACGCGCACCCTGAAAGAGGCCTTCGACGCCCACTTCTACCCGGCGCTGGGCGCGGACGAGTCCGATTTGCGGCAGACGGTCGCAGCCTTCTACCGCGACAGCTACCCGCAGTTGGCCGAGCTGGTCGCACCGGTTCCCGGCGGGCCGGAGCTGGTGCAAGCGGCCCTGGCGGCTGACATGGAAGTGGTCGTGGCCACCAACCCACTCTTTCCGCAGACGGCCATCGACCAACGGCTGGCCTGGGCTGGCTTTGATATGACCAATCCGCCGTTCGCTTTGGTCACGGCCTACGAGCACATGCACTTCGCCAAACCGCAGCCGGCCTACGTCGCCGAAATCTTGGGCCGGCTGGGGGTCCCGCCGCAGGCGGCCGCCTTCATCGGCGACCACCCGACCAACGATCTGGCGCCCAGCCGGGCGCTGGGCCTGGCGACCTTTCAAGTCGGGGAAGACCTGCCCGATGGTCAACCGGGCGGGACGTTGGTTGAGGCCGCCGCGTGGCTGACCGACCAGGCGGCCGAACAGGTCGATTCGGCCGCGGCCCGCCAGCCGGTGGCGGTGTTGGCCCGCATGCGCGGCCACCTAGCGGCGCTGCTGTCCCTGACCGCCGAACTCGACCAGCCGTTCTGGCGCCAGCGGCCAGCGCCGCGCGAATGGGCCCCAGTTGAGATTGTGTGCCATCTGCGCGACACCGAACTCGAGGTCAATTTGACGCGGCTGCGGCGCATGCTCGCGGAAACGGCGCCGTTTGTCTCGGCGGCCGACCCCGACCAGTGGGCCGAGGCTCGCGACTACCTGGCCCAAGACCCGGCCCAGGCGCTGGCCGCCTTCACGGATGCCCGCCAGCGGACCATCGCCTTGCTGGCCAACCTGGACGACGACCAGTGGCGGGCGCCGGCCCGCCACGCCCTGCTTGGCCCAACCACCCTGACCGAGATCATGGGCGTCGCCACCGACCACGACCTGCTGCACCTCGACCAGCTGCGGCGGACTCTGTCCCAGACGGCGCCGGGCTAAGGCCAACCACGAAGGCGCCAAGGTCACTAAGTTTCAAATTGGGAACACGAAGAAAGTAGCAACTAGCAACTGGCAGCTAGCCGCTGGCTAGGAGCTAGATGTTAAGAGCTAACTGCTTTGCTTTGTGCTCACTCCTGGCCCCTTTGTGTCCTTGCGCCTTCGTGGTTCATCGCCAACTCCGCACTGCCGGGTTGATTGCCTCCAACAAACTTCTAACGCGCGGCGTGCTTTACGCCGCCAAACGCCAGCGGCTATAATCAACCCGCCGGGGCTCATAGTCCCGCAAAGCGGGGAAGTGCTGGAACTGGCAGACAGGCGTGACTTAGGATCACGTGCCCTCGGGCGTGAGGGTTCAACTCCCTCCTTCCCCACCTGACGGCAATCGTCCGCCGTCATGCCGGGGCCGCTGGCCGGCCCCGTGTCATGTCTGACCAGTCGTCGTCCATGAGGAGTTCATGTTGAAGGTCGAAAAGCAGGACCTGGAACAACGACAGGTCGGGTTGACCGTCGAAGTGCCGGCCGAGCAGCTGGATAAGGCTAAGCAGGCCGCCGCTCGCCGCGTCGCCAAACAAATGAAGATCCCTGGCTTCCGGCCGGGCAAAGCACCCTACAGCGTGATCGCCGGCAAGGTCGGCGACGACTACCTGTTCGAAGAGGCCCTGGACGACCTGGGCCAGGATGTCTACCGGCAGGCGCTGGAAGAGGCCGACGTCGAACCCTTCGCCCCCGGCTCGCTGGATGAGGTTGTCAGCAAGGACCCACTGGTCCTGCGCTACACCATCCCGCTCAGCCCGCAGATCGACCTGGGCGACTACCGCGACCTGCGCCTCGATCCGCCGGACGCCGATGTCAAGGACGAAACCGTCGAAGAGGTGCTGGAGGAACTGCGCCAGGGACAGGCTCTGATCGAGCCGGCCGAACGCGCCGCCAAGATGGGCGATGTCCTGGTGCTCGACGTCACCGGCCAGCTGCACGACCCGCCCGATGACGATGACGGCCAACTGATCGACGAGAAGAACGCCTCCCTGCTGCTCGAGCCCGACACCAAATGGCCCATCCCGGGCATTGCCGACGAACTGGTCGGCATGAGCGCCGGCGATGAGAAGACGATCGAGCACAACTTCCCCGAAGATTACGCCGGCGAAAGTCTGCAAGGCAAGCAGGCCACCTTTACTTTCAAGTGCCTCGAGGTCAAGTCGCGCCTGGTGCCCGAATGGACCGACGATTTGGCCAAGAACGTCGGCGATTTCGACGATCTGCTCTCGCTGCGTGTCAAGGTGCGCGAGAACCTGCAGCAAGAGTTGGAGAGCCGCAACCGCCAGGAATACCGCGACCAGGTGATGGAGGCCGTCATTGAGGGCGCTTCCATCGAGTATCCGCCATCGCTGGTCGAGCGCGAGATCGACGACATGCTGCACGACCTGGTGCACCGTCTCGAACGCCAGAACCTCAAGCTGGAAGACTACCTTACGATGGAAGGCAAGTCGCTCGACGATCTGCGCGAAGAAGCACGCCCGGAGGCCGAGGCCCGTCTACAGCGCGGCCTTGTGCTGGGCGAAATTGTCGATCTGGAAGGGCTCAAGATCGACGAGTCAGATACCGACGCTGCCCTCGACCGCATGGTCGAGCCGCTTGGCGAGCAGGCCGCCGACGTGCGCAAACGATTGGACACCGCCGCCTACCGGCGCCAGATCGAAGTCGATCTGCTGACCGACAAGGCGATCGAGCGCCTGCTGGCCATCGCCCGCGGCGACGAAGTGCCCGAGCCGGGTGGCCCGGCCGAGGTTGCCAACGAACCTGGGGACGATACCCCTGCTGAACTCATCGATGAGACAACCAACCAAGCAATAGATGTGTCGGAAGAAGAGGTAAAGGAGCAGTCATGAACGACAACGTCCCGATGTCCCTGATCCCGATGGTGATCGAATCGACGGGCCGCGGTGAACGCGCCTACGATATCTACTCGCTCCTGCTCAAGAACCGAATTGTGTTCTTGGGGACGCCGATCAATGACCAGGTCTCGAACTTGATTGTGGCCCAACTCTTGTATCTGGATCAGGAAAACCCGGACGAGCAGATCAACATGTACATCAACTGTCCGGGCGGCCAGATCTACGCTGGGTTGGCCATTTATGACACAATGCAGCAGGTCAGCGCCCCGATTTCCACGGTGGCCGTCGGCATGACCGCTTCCTTCGGTACTGTTCTCCTAACCGCCGGCAGCCAGGGGTTGCGTTATGCTCTGCCAAATGCTACCGTACACATACACCAACCGCTGGGTGGCGCCCAGGGCCAGGCGACAGATATTGAAATCCAGGCCAAGGAAATTCTGCGGCTGCGAGAGAAGATCAACGCCATCTTGATGGCCCACACCGGCCAGTCGCTCGAGATCATCGAGCACGACACCGAGCGCGATTTTTACATGGACGGTGCCGAAGCCAAGAAGTACGGCCTTGTCGATCACGTGCTGGAAGCAGGCGAGAAACAGCGCCAGAACGGCAAGGAGGAGAAAGAGAAAGCGGAGGCCAGTAGCTAATCGATGACGCCGGATACGCCGGTAGCAATTGACGAGCGTCGCTGCTCGTTCTGCAATCGCCCGGAGAGCGAGGTCCAGCGCCTGATCTCCGGACCTGACGAGGTCCACATCTGCAATGAATGTGTGGACCTGTGTCAGGATATTCTCATTGGGGAGGACGAAGGCGCCTCGCGCGCCGGCCTGACCACGTCCGGCCGCCCCAGCCTGGCCCCCCACCAGATCTATGATCGCCTGGCAGAATATGTCGTCGGCCAGGAGCACGCCAAGCGCGTGCTCTCGGTGGCCGTGTACAACCACTACAAGCGGATCGCCAACCGCGGCAACCGCAGTGTCGAGCTGGACAAGAGCAACATCCTGTTGATCGGCCCGACCGGCTGCGGCAAGACGCTGCTGGCCCAGACCCTGGCGCGCACGCTCGACGTCCCGTTCTGCATTGCCGACGCCACCGCCTTGACCGAAGCCGGCTACGTCGGCGAGGATGTCGAAAACATCCTGCTGCGCCTGCTGCAGGCAGCCGACTTCAACATTCAGCGGGCCGAACGCGGCATTGTCTACATCGATGAACTCGACAAGACCGGCCGCAAGTCGGGCGACAACCCCAGCATCACCCGCGACGTCAGTGGTGAGGGCGTGCAGCAGGCGCTGCTCAAGATCATCGAGGGCGCCGAGGTCAACGTGCCGCCCCAGGGCGGGCGCAAGCACCCGCAGCAGGAGTTCATCCAGCTCGACACACGCGACATCCTGTTCATCTGCGGCGGCACCTTCGATGGCCTTTCCGAGATTGTCGGTGAGCGGGTCGGTCGTCGTGGCCGTCTCGGCTTCCCCGGCGCCCGTCAGGCCAGTGAATACGCCGCCGAGTCCAACCTGCTGCGCATGATGATCCCCGACGACCTGATGCACTTTGGCATGATCCCTGAGTTGGTTGGCCGTCTGCCCGTGGTGGCCATTGTCGACCAGTTGGACATCGGGGCCCTGCGTGCCATCCTGACCCAGCCCCGCAATGCGCTGGTGCGCCAGTACACCCGACTGTTCGAGATGGACGACGTCGAACTCGAATTCGAGGAGGCGGCGCTCGATGCCGCCGCCGAGAAGGCGCTTGCGCGCGAGACCGGGGCCCGCGGCCTGCGGGCCATCATCGAAGGCACGCTGCTCGACGTGATGTACGATATTCCCTCCCGGCTGGACGTGGGCCGGGTCGTGGTCACGGCCGAGGCGGTGCTCGGTGAAGGCGGTCCGATCCTGATCGACCGCGAAGGCCGCCAGATCGACGCCGAGACCGGCACCCCCCTGCCCGACGCCGCCTGAATTGAAGCCAAACCACCAGGGCGCAAAGGGCACAAAGATTCGACAAGTGGACACAAAGGTGGGCTATCAGCATTCAGCCATCAGCTTTCAGCTCAGAGCCAAAAGCTGATTGCCGGTCTTCTTTGTGTTCCCCAATTGACCCTTTGTGGCCTTCGGGCCTTTGTGGTTAGCCTCGTATGATCCATCCTTCAACCTTCTCCATCGTCGCCCACAGCGACAGCGATCAGGCCTGGGGCATCGCCGTCGCCTCCAAGTTTCCAGCGGCCGGCGCCGTTGTGCCCTGGGCGCGGGCCGGTGCCGGGGCCGTCGCCACCCAGTCCCACGCCAACACGGCTTATGGGCCGGAGGGTCTGGCGCTGATGGCCGACGGGCTGAGCGCCCAACAGACCCTCGACAAGCTGATTGAAGCCGACGCCGACCGGGCACTGCGCCAGGTGGGGCTGGTCGACGCCGGGGGCGGTTCGGCCACCTTCACCGGCGAGAAGTGTCTCGCATGGGCCGGCGGCCGCATTGGCCAGGGGTACGCCGTACAGGGCAACATCCTGACCGGCCCCGAGGTCGTGCCGGCGATGGCCGAGGCCTATGAATCGGCCGGCGGGACATTGGCCGACCGCTTGCTGGCCGCCCTGCTGGCCGGCGACCGGGCCGGCGGCGACCGCCGCGGCCGGCAAAGCGCCGGGCTGCTGGTGGTCAAGGAAGCCGCCGGCTACGGCGGACACAACGACCGCTGGCTCGACTACCGCGTCGACGACCACCCCGACCCCGTCCCGCGCCTGACTGAATTGCTCGAACTGCACGACCTGTACTTCGGCCAGAGCCCGCCCGAAGATCGGGTGGCCCTGCAAGGTGTCGAGCTCCAGGCCCTGAAGCGCATTCTGGCCGACCAGGGCTACTACCAGGGCGCGGTCGACGCCTCGCTCGACGAGCCCACCCGACGGGCGCTGTTTGCCTTCCTGGGCAATGAGAACTTCGAAGAACGCTCCGACGTCGAAGCCGGCTGGATCGACCGGCCGGTCCTCGAATTCATCCAGCGCAAGTTTGGCTAACCACGAAGGCGCGAAGGGCGCAAAGAATATCTGCTCGCGCCTAGCTACTAGCTCGTAGCTAGTTGCTCGTTGCCACCTCTGTTCGCGTTCCTCCCTGAATCTTCATCCCCGTTTTGGCTTCGCAGCTCCCCCTCGTCCGTTATCATGCAGCCGCATCGTTGACGAAACTTGACCGGAGCTTTCATGCCGGACCTGGCAAGTACGCAAGCGCTGATCATCGACCTGGACGGAGTCCTATGGCGGGGCAAGGCTCTCTTGCCGGGCGTGGCGACGTTCTTCGCGCTGCTGCGCCGGCGCCAGCTTCGTTTCGTGCTGGCGACCAACAACGCCACCGCCTCGCCGGCCTCGATCCAACAGCGGCTCGAGCAGGCCGGGGTTGAGATTGTCGAAGACGAGGTGATGACCTCGGCCATGGCAGCCGCCGCCTACCTTGCCGACAACGTGGCAGCCGGCAGCCCGGTTCTGGTGATCGGCGAGCAGGCCTTGCGCCAGGCGCTGGCCAGCCGGGGCTTCCCCTTGGCGACCTCGGCCGACGGGACGATGGCCGTCGTCGTCGGCATGGACCGCACGCTGAGTTGGCCCCAGTTGGCCGAAGCGTGTCTGGCAATCCGGGCCGGCGCCGCCTTTATTGGCACCAACCCCGACGTGTCCTTCCCGACCGAACGCGGCCTGGTGCCGGGCAACGGCGCCACGCTGGCGGCGCTGCAGGCCGCCACCGATATCGCTCCGGCGATCATCGGCAAGCCCGAACCGCACTTGTACGAGCAAGCGCTTCAGCAGATGGGGGTCCCAGCCGAACACACGCTCGTCCTTGGCGACCGCCTCGAAACCGACATCCTGGGCGGCCAACGGATCGGCGCCCCCACCGGCCTGCTCCTGACTGGCGTCACCGATCGGGCGCAGCTTGAGTCCTCCGACATCCAGCCCGACTTTTTATTCGCCGACCTGGCAGCTGTCATCGACGCCTTGACCGACCCCGGCATATGACCAGCAAACCCAACATCTACGATTGCACGCGTGACCAGCTGACCGACTGGTTCGCCCAACGCGGCCAGCCGGCCTACCGTGCCGGTCAAGTCTGGCATTGGCTCTACCGCCAGTTGGCGACCGAAGCCGGTCAGATCACTACCCTGCCCTCGGAGCTGCGCCAAGCGCTCGACGAGTCGTTTGCCTTCGGAGTTCTGGCTCCGACCGACCGGCGCTACTCGAGCGACGGCCACACCGAAAAGGCGCTGCTGGCGCTGCCCGGCCAAGATGGGTACATCGAAGCCGTACTGATGGATTACCGGCGGCGGCGCACGGCCTGCATTTCGACGCAGGCCGGCTGTGCCCTGGGCTGCACCTTCTGCGCCACCGGCCAGATGGGATTCAAGCGCAACCTGTCGGCCGGCGAGATCATCGAGCAGGTGCTGCGCTTTGAACGCCAGCTGCGGCAGGCGGACGACCACCTGACGAATGTTGTTGTCATGGGAATGGGCGAGCCGTTCCACAACTACGAGGCGACGCTGGCCGCGCTTGACCGGCTGAACGACCACGACGGCTTCAATTTCGGGGCCCGCCGCATCACCGTTTCGACGGTCGGGCTGGTTCCCGCCATCGACCGCTTCACGGACGAGGGGCGGCCCTACCAACTAGCGGTGTCACTGCACGCGGCCGACGACGAGTTGCGCTCGTCGATGCTGCCGATCAACGACCGCTACCCGATCGCCGACCTGATGGCGGCCTGCCGCCGCTATGTCGCCGCCAGCGGCCGGCGCCTGACCTTCGAATGGGCACTGGTGAGCGATGTCAACGACAGCCAACAGCAGGCCCAGCGGCTGGCCGACCTGGTCGACGACCTGCTGTGCCATGTCAACCTGATCCCGCTCAACCCCACCGACGGCTACCGGGGCGGACCAACCCCCCAGGACCAAGCCCAGGCGTTTCAGTCGGTCCTGACCGGCCGTGGGATTTCGTGCAGCATCCGCCTGCGGCGCGGCATCGATATTCAGGCCGGCTGCGGTCAGCTTGCCGTTAACCACAAAGACCCAAAGGACACGAAGGGGACATGAGGGGGCACGGTCAACAGCAGCACTGAGCACTGAGCACTGGACACTGGACACTGGACACTGGACACTGGACACTGGACACTGGGCACTGGGCACTGGGCACTGGGCACTGGGCACTTGGCCCTGGGCACCAAGCACCGAGCACCTGGCTAGATGCTAGAGGCTAGGCGCTAGCTTCTCTTCTTCGTCGTCCATATTCGAATCTTTGAGAGCTTGGGGCCTTCGTGGTTCCTACGCCGCAAAACCAGCGCGGTGCAGCCGCTCGGCGGCTTCGACCGTGAGCGGCACAATCACCCGCACGCGCGTCCCTTGGCCCGGCACCGACTCAAGCTTGAGAATGCCGTTGACCAACTCGGCCCGCTCACGCAGGTTGACCATGCCCAGGCTGCCGCGCTTCTCATAGTTGGTTTCGACCGCCTGGATGTCGAAGCCGCGACCGTCATCCACAATGTCGAGGGCCAGCACATCCTGATGCTTGCGCAGGCGGATCCAGACTGTGTTGGCCTCGGCGTGTTTGCGGGCGTTGTTGACCGCCTCCTCGCCGATAAAGAAGAGCACGCCCTGCTTGCCCACTTCCAGCTCGTCGGCCACGCCCTCGTCGGCCTCGACCACCACCCGCTGGCCATGAGTTTCCATCATCTTCTCGGCCAACTGATGGAAGGCGGGCACCAGGCCCTCGGATTCGAGCACCAGGGGTCGCAGCGTGAACAGCATCTGGCGCATCTCTTTGGTGGTGCGCCGGGTCAAATCTTCGATCTTGTACAGCTCATCGGCCGCTGATTTTGGATCGCGCTCCATCAGGCGCCGGGCGAAGTTGACCCGCATGCCGATGGCACTGATCGACTGGGTCGGGCCGTCGTGAAGGTCACGCGCCAACTTCTTGCGCGCCTCCTCCTGGATCTCGGAAATGCGTTCCTTTTCCTGTTCGAGTTCGCGGTACAGGCGAGCATTCTGCAGCGCGAACA
>DASWJQ010000048.1:0-25803 GCA_036397095.1 Anaerolineales bacterium | reverse complement strand
TAGGGACTAGGAACTAGGGACTAGGAACTAGGGACTGAGGATTCGGGGCTGGGGATTGGGGACCAGGGGACAGTGAATGACCGCGAGCAGATCGATGGTCGGCTTGTTGTTCGTAGCTAGAAGCTAGTAGCTCCGTGCTTAGAGCTTGGCACCATGCCTGTCACCCCGTTCCCACCCGCAGCACCACCCGATTGCCGGCGGGATCGTCGGCTTCGGCCCGGCCGTCTTCGATGTCAACCTCCAACCGGCCGGCGGCCGCAGCCAGCGCCGCTTCATCCGGCAGCCATATCTCGAAGCGCTCGAGGCCGGCCCGGTCACGCGGCGCCGGCGGTGCGCCTTCGCCGGCCCAGGTGTTCAATCCCAGGTGATGATGGTAACCGCCGGCCGAGTAGAAAGCGGCCTGCTGGCCATAGCGGGCCATCAAGCTGAAGCCGAGCTGGCCGTAGAACGCCTCGGCGGCCGCCAGGTCACCCACGTGCAGATGAACGTGACCGACGATTGCACTCGGCCCAATCAGCGGACCAGTGCCACCGGCGGCCGCAGCCAGAACGCTGTCGACATCCAGCGGGTCGGTCGCCATCTGGATCTGGTCATCGACGCGGGGCCAGGCTTGGCGCGGCCGGTCGGCGTAAATCTCAATGCCGTTGCCATCAGGGTCGGCCAGATAAACGGCTTCGCTGACCAGATGATCGGCCGCACCCTGCAGCGGGTACAAGGCTGTCAAGAGCCCTTCCAAGGCATGGCCCAAAGCTGCTCGCGTCGGAAGCAGCAGGGCGTAGTGGTACAAGCCGCTTGTCCCCCGCGGCGCCGGATCCGCTCCGGCCAGTTCGATCAAGCCCACCAACGGCCGGTCGGCGGCGCCCAGCATCAGCACGCCATCCACCTCGGACAGCCGCTCCATGCCCAACCGCACCTCATAGAAGGCGAGCGATCGGGCCAGGTCTCCGACTCGCAGATACAGCGGGCCCATCGACGTGTCACCTGGTAACAGAGCATTCGGTCCGTTCACCATTCACCGCCCATCATTCAGCATTCAACCGTCACCGACACTTCACCGCCACCAGCTGCCCAGGCGCATTGCCATGCGCCCCACGGAATCTCTTGCTCTCGTCGCTCGCCAAACGCCCGCGGTCCAGCGCCATGGTCTCTCCCCGGCCCCCAATCCCTAGCCCCTAGTCCCTAATCCCCAACCCCTTTCTTCCGAATCCCGTATTACCTGTCCCTGTCACCTATCACCTCTTCCTGATCCCCATTCCGCAATCCCCCCCGAATCAGAACCTCCCCTGCATGCTCTCCGTATAGCCCGTCAGTTCAACGAAACCGACCCCGTCCACCGCCGCCTCACCGCTCACCCCCTCAAAACGCACCGCGCCCTCCCAGTAGGTGAAGCTCAACCGGTTCTCCTGGTCGGGCAACCAGGGTTCGATCGTCAGCTCAATCCCGGCCGATGGAACCGCCAGTTGCCACCGCCCCGGATAGATCGCCCCCGTCTCCGGGCTTGTCCATTCCTCCAGAACCTCGACCGTGACCTGCTCTGAAGACAAGCGCCGCTGGCTGCCATCCGGCTCAACCAGCGTCCCGCCGGAAACCGGTTCGATGCTCCCATCCTGCCGCCGAATCTGGAAGTACATCAGCTCGCGGCCGTCATCCAACTGAAGGCTGAACCAGTCCCAACCCACCGCCTGCGGCCCCAACGCGCTCGTGCTCCACTCATGGTCAAACCAGCTGGTGCCGGTCACTGCCAATGGCTCGCCTTGCACCACCAGCGTGCCGCTTGTTTCCAGCCGCGTGTAGCTCACATAGTAGGAGGCATTGCCCGGCTCGTCGCTCTTGGGACTTAGCCCTTGGTCCCCATGCAGCACCAACGGCTTGCTTGCCTGCAGCACCAGATCCAGGGCCATCTCGTTTTCGACGCTGGCCGTCAGCCGAAGGTTGGACCCATCGGCATTAAGCGCTTCCATCGTCCAATCCTCAAGCCAGATGCGCAGCGGCTCCACCTGAGCCCCGGCCAGGCCGGCAGCGCCTCGGCTGAAGCGCTCCCAGGACTGATGCCGCCCGGCATCCACCTCGGTCAGCGCCAGATGGGCGAAGTAGACCTGGTCTGCCGCCATGCTTGCCGGCCGCGGCGTTGGTTGGGCCGCCAGGCCCCGTCGGAAGAAGGTCAGTTGGTAGCCGTAGTGCCGTCCGTCGGCCGCTTCCAGATTGCCAGTGTAATACCACCACTCGGTCTGGAATGGGTGATGGGGTCCGTGATCCTGCGGCAGCCGAACCTGGATGGGCGCCAGCGCACGGGCAAACCCAGCCTCGGTGGGCACCGCCGCTAGTGCCAGCGTCGGTTGCGCTTCAGCGGCTGGCCGCCGGCTGAGCACAACCACAGCGGCGATGGCGGCGGTAGCCAACGCCACCACAAGCAACCAGCGCCGCCAACTCATCGCCCACTACTCCTGGCGCAGGGCATCCGCCACCTCCAGTCGGGCCAAACGTCGCATTGGTTGGATGCCCGCCAGCAGTGCGGCTGCCAGGCCGATCAGCAGCGCCTGGAGGAAGATCGCCGGGTCAACGGCCAATTGGATCGTCCAGCCAAATGAGCGCAAGTTAATCACGTAAATTAGCACCAACGCCAGCACCAGGCCCGTCGGGATGGCCAGCACACCGGCCGCCGCGCCCATCAATCCCGTTTCCAGCAGCGTCATCTTCCATAGTCCCCCGATGGTCATCCCCAACGCCCGCAGCGTCGCCAGCTCGCGCCGCCGCTCAAGCTGCAGCGCCAACAGTGCGCTGAGCACACCGATGAAGGCAACCACCACCGCCAGCAGCCGCAACGCCGCCGTAATGGCGAAGGTCCGGTCGAACACCCGCAGCGCCTCCTCACGAATCGACCGATTGGCTTGCACCGACAAACCGGCTGGCGCCACCATGGCCTGGGCCTGCTGGCGAACGGCTTGCTCCTGCGCCGGATCGATGTAGAGCGCCAACGACGATACTGCCTCGTCATCCCAATAGCGCCGGTAGACGCCATCTGCCATCAGCACGGTGCCCCGATCAGAAGCATAGTCATAATAGACAGCCGCCACCGGAAAGGACACTACGCCCTCGTCCGTATGCAGTGTCACCGCACCATCCGGCAGCCCGATGTCATAGCGGTAGGCAAATGGCTCGCTCACCAGAACGGCACCGTCCAACACCCGAGCCCAGATCTCGGCCGGGGTCCCACTGGCAAAGCGGTACAGCCCCGAATCCCGCTCTCGCGCTGGATCGGCCACCGACAACTGCACCCTGCCTTGCGGGCTGCCGACGGTGACCGCCCGGAAGGTCTCGACTGCCTCCACACCTGGGATCGAAGCCAACCGCTGCTCCCAGGCGGAATCGAGGTCGGCTGTGGGCCGGGTGGCCCCAGCCGACGGGGCGCTGACGTACACATCGGCCCGCAGCGTCAGGTCGAGCCAGTTCTCGACCGTTGCCCGAAAGCTGTCGATCATCAACCCAACGCCAATGCTGACTGACAGCGCCACCATCAGCGCGGCAATGGCAACGCTTGTCCGGCTCAAGGCCCGCACCACCGTCCGGGCGGCCAGCGCACCGACGGTCCCCCACAACCGGCGCAGGCCGATGGCGGCCACCGCCATCATGCCGCTGGTCAGCCACGGTACCAGCATCGAAAGTCCAATCAGGATGGCGAACATGCCGACAAAACCGGCGATCACCGATTCGCTGGGCGCCAGCAGCACCACCAGCCCCGCGGCGGCCAAGACCACACCGGTCAGGCTCACCCAGGGGAGCCAGCCACGCACTTTCTCCTCCAGGCTGCTCCGCTTCATCGCCACCACCGGTTCAACCCCGGCCGCCTCCAGCGCTGGACCAACCGCCGCCACGACGCTTGAGCCCAACCCGAGCAGAAGCCCTTTGACAGCGGTGCCCGCTGTGAGCGGTGCTTGCTGCACCGAGACCACAAAATAGAAGTCGTTGATGGTTTGGGTTACCAGACGGACGGCGCCTTGTCCCAGCGCCCAGCCGAGCGCCAGTCCCACAACGGACCCCAGCAGACCGACGGTGGCCGCTTCAGCAACCACCAACCGGCGCAGTTGGCCTGGCGTGGTGCCGAGTGCCCGCAGTGTCCCCAGCAACCAACGACGCTGGATCACCGAGAACATCAGCGTGTTGTAGATGAGAAAGACGCCCACAATCAGCGCCAGCAGCGAGAGCGCCGTCAAGTTCAACTGGAAGGCCTGGCTGAGCTCGGCCGCCGTTGCCGCCTGGTCGCTGGCCGGCTCCAACCGCAGTCCGGCCGGCAGCATTGCCTCCAGGCTGGCGGCCTCCGTTCCACTTGCGATCACGTCGATCCGTGTCAACCGATCGGGGCTAGCCAGCACCTCTTGTGCCGTCGCCAGGTCAACCAGGAGCAGGTCGTCGGCCAGCGCCTGGGCGCCGCCACTGGATTGCAGCCAGCCCAGGAGCCACAGGCTGCTGCGGCGCCCGCCAGCCTCGACCCAGAAAGTGTCCCCCAGGTTCAGTCCCATGGTGACGGCCAGCGATTGGGGCAAGATCGCGGCTCCCGGACGTGTGTAGAACGCGCTGAACCCCTCCCCGAGCTGCTGGCCGCCCCCGAGTGTGGCGCGGAACGGGGCCTCCTTGAACGGATCGATGCCAAACAAGCGCAATGGCTGGCCGTCCAGCCCGCCCGCCAACACCGTCCCCTCGACAACCGGCGCAAATGGGCCAAAGCCTGTCTCGCGGACCAACCGGGCGTAGTCCTCCACCCGAACGCCGGAAGGGCCAGCGACAATCCGATGCGTTGCCCGGCCAACCACAGCTTCCGTGCTGAGCTCGAAGGCGCGGCTTGCGCTGGTATTGGCGATGTCAATGGCCACGACTACCGCCACGCCCAGGGCCACCCCGGCCATCATCAGGACCACGCCCCAGGCGCGGCGTGACCAATCGCGCAGGCTGGCCATCATGAGCGGTCGCGGCAGCCAGCTCATGGCCCGCTATTCGACGTCCAATTGATCGAGGTCAAGGTCGTGGATTTGGCCCTGGTGGATGGTGACCACCCGGTCGGCACGCCGTGCGATCTCCCGGCTGTGGGTGGCGACCAACAGCGTACGGCCTGCTGCCCGGGTCACTGTCTCCAGCAGGTCGAGCACGCTGGCTCCCGTTGTCCGATCCAGGTTGCCGGTAGGCTCGTCGGCGATAACGATGGCAGGGGACTGGATCAGCGCCCGCGCGATCGCCACCCGCTGCTGCTCGCCGCCGGAGAGCCGGTCGGGCGCCTCGTGCCGCCGATCGGCCAGATCTACCTGCTCCAAGAGCTGGCGCGCCCGGGCGCGCAGTCCGTCATCCAGCGTCCCCGCCAATTCGGCCGGCAGCACTACATTCTCCAACACCGTCAGCGTCGGGATCAGGTTGAAAAACTGAAAAACCATCCCCAACTGCTGGCGCCGGAACAGGGTACGCGCCGGCTCGGCCAGCGCCGCCACATCCGTACCATCGATCCAAATCTGCCCGCTGTTGGGTGAGTCGAGGCCTGCCACCAGGTTGAGCAAGGTCGTCTTGCCACTGCCAGAGCGACCCCGGATGGCGATGAATTGGCCCTGGTCGAAGACTGCCGAGGCGCGCTCGAGCACGATCCGGGGCGCCTCCGGCTGCGGGTACGACTTGCTGACCTCCACCAGGCGGATCTGGCCAGTCATGACCGCCGGCGATCCTGTTCGCTCATCAGGGCAGCGGAACTTCGAAGCTGTCGAGCACGCCACTGCTGAGGTCGATAGCACTGACTAACAGGTTGTCGGCGCCAACTTCGAGCAGCACAAAACTGGTTGCGCTGGCGCCGGCGCGCAGCGGCGTGTCACCCCCAACCAATTGGTACAGGGTCGCCGAACCGGCGCCTGCCACCACGAACGTCTTTCCCTCGACCTCGAAGTGCTGGTAGTTGTGGTCGTGGCCGCCGAGGGTGAGCACCACCCTGGGTTCGGTCAGGAGATGTCCCCATTGGCTGCGTACGATCGCCGAGTCAGTCTGATGCCGACCATTGCTGAACGGCGGGACATGCCCAACGACAATCGTCGCCCGGTAGCCGTCATCCCGCACGCGTTCGGCCAACCACGCCTCCTGTTCGACCCGTCCCGGATAGCCGAACAATACCTGGGTGTTGGTCATTACGAACTGAAGATCGCCGTACGAGAAGGCGTACCAGCTGCCGTCGCCGTCAGCCGGGAAGCGCAGATCGGGGTCGTCGAGCGGTGGAAAGGCCTGGTAGTAGTAGGGCGCGCCGTCCCAGTAGGTCGGGCCATCGAACTCGTGGTTGCCGGCCACCGGATAAAGCGGCATCCGGCGCAGGATGGGTTCCAGCATCTGATAGTACTTGAGCAAATAGGCCGCTGGCGGGTCGGGGTTCTCATCGATCCGATAGACGACATCCCCGGTGTGGAGCACCATGTCAACTTCGAGTTGACTGATCAATTCGGCCAATTGGCGCGTCACGGGCTGGGCGAATCCAGAGTCACCGAACACGGCAATGCGCAGACCCTTCGCTTCGCCCGTAGGCGTCTCGAACGAAAGCGTGGGCCAAACCGTGTCGAGCGCCAGGGGCCGGCTGACCTGCCCGTCAACTTGCAGCAGCAATTGGGCCTGGTAGGACGTCGACGGCAACAACCCGCCAACCTGCGCCAGCGATTCACCCGCGTCTAGCGTCAGTCGCTGCACATCGGTTCGGTCGTGCTGCTGCCACACCACTAACTCGGCCAGCTGCGGTTCCGCCAAGGCATAGGTGAACAGCGCCCGGTCGGGTGTCAAATGCCGGACGGTCAGTGGCAGCCGGTAGCTGCCACCAGCCGGTGCATCGAGCACCCACGACAAATCCGGTGTTGGCTGGGGCGTGACAGTGGTGACCGGCGCCGGTGTGCTCGTTGGCGCCGGGGTTGAGCTGGGCAAGGGCGTAACCGTTGGTGCGGCCGGCTCGGTCGGCGTCGTTGGCAGTTGGCCGCAGGCGGCCAGCAGCATGGTGACGAGAAGAAGCTTCGTTCGGTTCATTCTGCGACCAGCCGCTTGGCCTCCTGCCACAAGGCCTCCAGCTCGTCGATCGACATTTTCGACAGCTGCCGCCCGCCGGCCTCGGCTGCGCGTTCGACCTGCGCAAAACGCTGGCGGAAACGCGAGTTGGCCTGGCGTAGCGCCGATTCGGGATCGACCTGTCGCCAACGCGCGTAGTTGACCAGTGCGAACAGCAGGTCGCCCAGTTCATCGGCAACCGCCTCGCCCTCGGCCTGCTCAATCTCTTCGACCTCTTCGGCGATCTTGGCCAACACACCGCTCCGGTCCGGCCAATCAAAGCCGACCCGCGCTGCGCGCGACTGCACCTCAAGTGCTGTCGCCAGCGCCGGCAAAGTCGCCGGCACACCAGCCAGGGCACTCCCTTGGCGGCCACCGGCTTTGCGCTCCGCAGCCTTGAGTGCTTCCCAGTTGTGCAATACCTGATCGACCTCGTCCACCTGCACATCCCCGAACACATGTGGGTGACGCCGGATCAGCTTGTCGTTGATGGCCCGCACCACGTCACCCATCTGAAAGTCGCCGGCCTCGGTGGCGATCTGGGTCTGCAGCACCAACTGGAGCATCAAGTCGCCCAATTCTTCCTGCAAGGCAGCCATGTCATCCTGATCGATGGCCTCCAGCGCCTCGTAGGCTTCCTCCAAGAGATGTTGGCGCAGCGTCTGGTGGGTCTGTTCTCGATCCCAGGGACAGCCTTCAGGCGCCCGCAAGTGGGAAACCGTCTCCTGAAAGGACTCAAAGGAACTCCCCGGCGGGGCCGGTGCAAGATAGACACTTGTCACTACGTCGAAATCTTGACGTTGATCGAGCTGGTACAGCTCAAGCCATTCCATCTGTGCCTGCGCCGTGCCCGCGCCCTGGATCAAAGCAATACGATGGTCGGCCGCGTACTGGTTCAGCAGAGTCAATTTCACGTCGCTGGCCACCAGCTGGCTGTGTACCTGGCCGATCAGGACATGCCGGTCTGGCGGAAAGCCCGGGTGATGGCGGCCGGCCAGTTCGGCGGCATCGGCCAGCGACAAACCGTCGAGCGCGTCGACGCCGATCAGGTTGAGGCTCGGTTCGACAAAACTTAGGCCCGGGATCATGGTCAACGTCAACCCTTCCCTGGCGGCCGCCTGCCGCACCAACCCGACGGTCGCCTCGCCGACAGTCGGATCGCCGGGCACTGCGTAGGCAACTCCCTGTGGACGCCGGGCCAGTTCCATCAGCTCATCGGCCATCCGCTGATACACCGCCTGGAAGGAGCCCTGCGCCTCATACAAATGATCAAAGGTGTGGACCTTGGTGCCGCCGGGTAAGTCGCTCAACCCGGGGAAGCGCTCGGTTCGCAGGTAGACCTCGCCGGCGAGTTCCAGCGCCCGCCAGGCCTGGCGGGTGATCACGTCGGGGTCGCCGGGGCCCAACCCGATGATGGTGATCCCAGGGGCCATCACGTCTCCGTCCTAAAGCAAATCGGCCGGGAAGGACAAGCTCCCCGGCCGATGGACGACCTCGTCATCGGCGATGGTCGCGCCTTCGCCGTTGCTCGTTGTGTTAGCGCTTGGTGTAGGTCGGCGCCTTGCGGGCCTTCTTGAGACCCGGCTTCTTGCGTTCCACCATGCGGGCGTCGCGCGTCAAGTAGCCGTTGCGGCTCATAGGGGTCCGCAGGTCGGGATCCATCTTGACCAGTGCCCGCGCCAAACCATGGCGCACCGCACCGGCCTGACCGCTCACGCCGCCACCCTTGACCAACACGGTGCAATCAAGCTTGCCGTCCAGGTCCGCCTCGCGCACCGGCTCCAGAATGAAATCGGCATCGCCCATGCGCGGGAAATACTCAGCCAGCGGCTTCTCGTTGACCGTCATGGTGCCGGTTCCCAGCATGACGCGGACGCGGGCAGTGCTCGTCTTGCGGCGGCCGATGCCCTCGTGATACTCAGATGCCATCGGTACTCACCTTCCCTATTCCAGAGTCAGCTCTTTGGGCTTCTGGGCTTCATGCGGGTGCTTCGCCCCAGAAAAGACCCTGAGCTTCTTCATCAGTTTGCGGCCCAATCGGTTCTTCGGCAGCATACCCCTGACAGCCTGCTCAATCACAAACTCGGGCCGCTTGTTCATCTGCTGCCGCATCGTCAAGCTCTTCAATCCACCCGGGTAGCCGGAGTGCCGGTAATAGCGCTTGTCGTCGAGCTTGTTGCCGGTCACCTCGACTTTGGCCGCGTTGATCACCACCACAAAGTCGCCGGTATCCACGCCCGGCGTAAACTCGGGCTTGTCTTTGCCGATCAATGTCCGAGCCACTCGGCTGGCCAAACGACCCAGGTTCTCACCTTCGGCATCGACGATATACCAGGTTCGATCGACCTCACCCGGCTTGGGATAGTAGGTTGTCTGCCTGTTCATCCGATCACTCAATAACTCCAGCGAAGGCGCCAATGACGATACCGCCATGGTGCCCCCTGCGCTTCTCAATTGTCATACATCACCGCTTCAAACGTCAGGCCTCGGGCCGGCGCCAAGGCGCCCTGCCAACGCGCCTCTGGCGCATCTATCAGGGCCAGCACTTCGTCCACGCTGGCTCGACTTTCCCCGACCGCCACGCTAGCAGCCACGATGCGGCGGACCATATGCTGCAAGAAAGCGTCGGCTTCGATCTCCAGCTGGAGACCGCCAACTTCGACGTGCCAGGCCGCTTTCAACACCGTCCGCCGCGTGTGGCCGCCTTCGATGGGCGCCTGCCCAAACGCCCTGAAGTCATGCCTGCCCAGCAGCCCTTGGGCGACCGTCCGCATCGGCCCCAACTCCGGGCTCGGCCAGCGGCGCCAGCCATAGCGCTCGGCCAGCGGGTCCCGGACCGGTGCCAGGATCAGGTCATACCGATAGCGGCGGCTGCGCGCCTGGAAGCGGGGATGAAAGTCATCCTGCGCCTGCCGCGTCTGCTGCACACCGATCGCACTTGGCAGTTGGGCATTGAGCGCTGCCGTCAGGGCCTCGACCGGGTGATCCCAGGCCAGGTCAAAGGCGATGACCTGGCCCCGGGCATGCACGCCGGCGTCGGTCCGGCCGGCCGCCAGCAAGCTTTCGCCCTGCCAGCCAATGGTGCGCAAAGCAGATTCGAGGGCAGCCTGCACCGTTGGGGTGCCTGCCACCTGCCGCTGGAACCCGTGATAGTCGGTCCCGTCGTAAGCGATGATCGATTGGTAACGTGCCACGCTTCAGCTCGATAACGCCAAGCGTTCCAACTGTTGGCTACTCCTCGACGAGCTCGAGCAGCACCATCTCAGCCGAGTCGCTCATGCGCGGCCCAAGTTTCAGGATGCGCGTGTATCCGCCCGGCCGTTCCTGGTAGCGCTGGGCCAAGTCGTCGAACAGCTTCTTGACGATCTCACCATCGTTCAGGCCGGCTGCCACCCGCCGTCGGGCATGCACGGCGGCCGCCTCGCCGGCCGCGTTGCCGCGTTTGGCCAGCGTAATCATCTTCTCGGCGTCGCCCCGGATGGCCTTGGCCTTGGCCTCGGTCGTCCGGATGCGCTCATGCCGGAAGAGCTCGGTGATCAGATTGCGCCGTAGGGCCGTGCGGTGGGCCGATGATCGGCCCAGGCGGCGGCCGGCAATTCGGTGTCTCATGACACTCGCTACTCCGCTACCGGTTCAGCTTCAGGTTCGGGTTCATCCGTGGCCTCAGCCTCGGCTCCCTCTTCCTGAAGATAACCCTTCTCGTGCAGCCGCTCACGCAGCTCTTCCAGGCTCTTCTCGCCGAAGTTGCGGATGGCCAGCATGGCTTCCGAGCCCTTGTCGAGCATATCGAGCACTTCACCGACGTTGGTGATACCCGTACGCTTGAGCGAGTTGAAGACGCGCACCGACAGGTCCAGATTCTCGATCGGTGTTTCGTAGACCTCGGAAGCGATCTTCGGCTCTTCTTCCTCGGCGGCCGCCAGCGTCAGGCTTTCCTCGGTGACGCCGGCCAAGTCCTTGACATGTGCCATCAGGATCTGGGCGCTCTTGCTCAGGGCTTGCTCGGGCTTGATGGTGCCGTCGGTCCAGAGCTCAATGTTGAGCCGGTCAAAGCTGGTGTCCTGTCCGACACGCGCCTGGCCGACGTCAAAGCGCACCCGGCGCACCGGGCTGAAGATGGCATCGGTCGGCAGCTCGCCGATCGGCAGCCGGCCGCGCTCGTCCGAAGGCGAGTAGCCGCGGCCCCGCTGGATATTCATTTCGATTTCCAGCTTGACGCTGTCATCGTCCACCGTAAACAGGTACAGCTCGGGGTTGACGATTTCAACCTCACCGGGGGCTATGACATCGGCGGCGGTGACCACACCTTCACCTTCGACCTCGATGCGCAACCGGGCGCTATCCCCTTCATGCAGGATCATACGCAGCTGCTTGATGTTGAGCATAAGCTGCAGCACGTCCTCGCGCACGCCGGGGATGGCGGAAAACTCATGGGATACATCCGACAAGCGGATCGACGTCACTGCTGCCCCCTCGAGCGACGAGAGCAGAACACGCCGTAATGCGTTGCCGACTGTGATGCCAAAGCCGCGCTCGAGCGGGCTGATGACGAACATGCCGTAGTTTTGCGCTACGGCTTCGCGTTCGATCTTGGGCATCACCATATTGGTGGTTACGGGCACTGCTTACCTCCGGTACCTAGCCGCGAGCCTGACGCTAGCGGGAGTAAAACTCGACGACCAACTGCTCATTGAGGGCGGCGTCGATATCCTCACGCTCCGGCTGCACAAGCACTTTGCCGGACAGGCGTTCCAGATCTCGCTCCAGCCAGCGAGGCGGGGTCCGGGTTTCGGCTTCAACCGCCAGGTCTTTGAAATAGGACCGCTGGCGCGAGCCGTCGCGCACCGAGACCATGTCGCCCGGCCGAATGACCATCGACGGCACGTCGGTCCGCCGCCCGTTGACGTCGAAGTGGCCATGCGTCACCAGTTGGCGGGCCTGGTTGCGGCTTGAGGCGAAACCAAGGCGGAAGACAACGTTGTCTAACCGCTGTTCAAGCTGCTGCAGCAAGGCCTCGCCGGTCAAGCCACGTCGCTTGAGGGCGCTCTCGTAATAACGGCGGAACTGCCGTTCCATTACGCCGTAAATACGGCGCGTCTTCTGCTTCTCACGAAGCTGCTTCTGAAAGTCCGACACCCGGCGCCGGCGGTACGTGGCCTCGCGGCCGTGCTCACCGGGCGGGTAGGCGCGACGTTCGACCGGGCACTTGGGAGAGAAGCATTTCTCGCCCTTGAGAAACAGCTTCTCGCCCTCACGCCGGCAGAGCTTGCAAACAGGTCCTGTATATCGAGCCATAATCTCTGTTCGTTATCCTTCCAAGTTGCGGCTAGACGCGGCGTTTCTTGGGCGGCCGGCATCCGTTGTGCGGCACCGGCGTGACATCCGAGATCGAGCGCACCTTGATACCGGTGCCGGCCAGCGCCCGAATGGCCGCTTCCCGGCCCGGGCCCGGACCCTTGACGAAGATGTCAACTTCCTGCAGTCCCAGTTGCTGGGCATTGCCGATCGCCTGTTCGGCCGCAATCCGGGCGGCATAGGGGGTGCTCTTGCGCGAGCCCTTGAAGCCGGAGTTGCCGGCGCTGCCCCACACCACCGTGTTGCCCTGGTGATCGGTAACCGTCACGATCGTGTTGTTGAAGGTGGCGTGAATATGGACCTGCCCATGGGACAGGCTGCGCTTGGCTTTCGCCGCTCGCTTGCCGCCAGATTGTCGTTTTGCCATCTCGCCTCTATCCGTCCTCTGTCAGTTCATCCAGCATCCGGCCAGCGCCGCCACCGGTCCAGCCGCAGGTTGGAAGGACCCTGAGACCGGTCGGCCAGCGAAGGCAAGGACAAGTTGTTTACTTCTTCTTGGTTCCGCGCCGTCGGCCACGGCCAGCGACCGTCTTCTTCGTTCCCTTGCGCGTGCGGGCGTTGGTGCGGGTGCGTTGGCCTCGGACCGGAAGATTGCGCCGATGGCGCAGGCCGCGGTAGCAGCCGATTTCGATCAGCCGCTTGATGTTCATCTGCCGCTCACGGCGCAAATCACCTTCAACCATAAGGTTCTGGTTGATGAACTCACGCAGCGACGTGATCTCATCCTCGGTCAAATCGCGCACCCGCGTTTCCGGAGACACACCGGTGGCTCCCAGCACCTTCTGTGAGGTGCTTTGGCCGATGCCGTGAATGTAGGTCAGGCCAATTGCTACCCGCTTGTCACGCGGGAGATCGATACCTTCAATACGCGCCATGGATGCCTACCCCTGTCGCTGCTTGTGGCGCGGGTTCTCGCAGATCACGTAGACCTTGCCGCGCCGCTTGACGATCTTGCATTTCGGGCAGCGTTTCCGCACCGAAGATGAGACTTTCATCGCGTGTCTCCTTGCATCGAACTAATGGCCGACTCTCGCCGGCCAGCAAAGTATTGATTATACCGAACGGGCATAAGCCCGTCTAGGGTGAAGGGCTCATCCAGTGCTGTCAGCACCCGTGGACCCTCGTCCGTGACCGCCACAGTGTGCTCAAAATGGGCCGTCAATCGCCCGTCGAGTGAGGCCACCGTCCATTGATCTTTGAGCACCTTGGTCTCGGCAGCGCCGGCCAGCACCATCGGCTCGAGCGCCACCGTCACCCCGGACCGCAGCTGCAGGCCGGTCCCGGGCTGGCCGTAGTTCGGGACCTGCGGGTCCTCATGCATGTTGCGACCGACGCCGTGGCCGGTGTACTCACGCACCACGTTGAAGCCGGCCGCTTCGACGGTCTGCTGTATGGCTGCCGAGACGTCGCCCGTACGCTGGCCCGGCCGCATGAGTTCGATGCCGGCAAACAACGCCGTCAGAGTAGCGTCCATCAAGCGTTCTGCCTCGTCGGAGACCTCCCCGACTGGCACCGTCAGCGCCGAATCGCCCACAAAGCCCTCAACCACCGTCCCGCAGTCGATGCTGACAATGTCGCCCTCGCGCAGACGGCGATCGGACGGGATGCCGTGCACCAGTTCATCATTGACCGAGATCGTAGTCACCGCCGGATATGGATAGGCGCCGGGGTAACCGAGAAAGGCGGCCTCGGCGGCATGTTGGCGCAGCACATCGGCGGCGGCTGCATCGACCTCGGCCGTCGTTGCGCCAGGGGCAACGACGGAGGCCGCCGCCAGCAACGCCAGCGCGTTAATCTGGCCCGCCCGCCGCATAATTTCCAGTTCGCGTTGGCTTTTCAGCACAACCCCTCGGTGCCACGGCACGTCTTAGGAACCCTTTCCAATGGCTGCCAGCATGTCGGCAGTAACCTGCTCGACAGGCTGCCCACCTTCAATCTCAGTCAATAGACTTCGTTGACGGTAGTATTCGATCAACGGCGCCGTCTGCTGCCGGTATACCTGGATCCGGTGGCGGACGGTTTCTTCTTTGTCATCATCCCGCTGGTACAGTTCCGAGCCGTCCACATCGCAAACCCCGGGCTCTTGCGGGGGGTTGAAATCCCGCTGATAAATATGCCCTTGCGCCCGGCAGACCAAGCGGCCGCTCAGACGGCGGATCAACTCGTCATCGGGGACTGCCACAAACAGCACCCGATCGACCCGACCACCAAGATCCCCCAGGATGTCAGCGAGCCCAGCCGCCTGGTCGGTGGTGCGCGGGAAGCCGTCCAGGATGGCGCCCGCCTGGCAGTCCGGGCGTGACAGCCGCTCCCGGATCATGGCGATGGTGACATCGTCGGGCACGAGCTCGCCCCGACCGATGTAAACGCGGGCCTTTTTCCCCAGCTCTGTCGACTCCTTCAGGTGCTGCCGGAAAATGTCGCCGCTGGAGATGTGGGCCAGCCCAGTGTTGGCTGCCAGGCGCTTGGCCTGTGTACCCTTGCCCGCACCCGGCGGGCCGAGCAACACCAGGTAGCTGGCCACGGCGCCGTCTTTCCCCTTCTGCTATCGAACCAGCAACGCCTGGTCGTAGCCGCGCAGCTTCAACTCCGCCTCGATCGATCGGTAAGTGTCACGCACCACCCCGACCACAATCAGCAAGCCGGCCGATGACACCAGCAGCAATCCCGACTGGGAACCGCCAGCAAACGGGAACAGCACCCCGACCAGGAACGGCATCACCGCCACCAGGCCCAGCAGCAAGGCACCCGGTAGCGTGATCCGGCGCAGCACGCGAGTCAGGTAGCGCTGGGTGGGCACACCCTTGGTGACGCCCGGCACCTGGGCGCCGGACCGCTTCAGGTTCTCGCCATAATTCTGTTGGGCAAACAACACATCGGTGTAAAAGAAGGTGAAGCCAACCACCATCAGGAAATACAGGATCCAGTAGGTTGAGCTGATGCCGCCGAAGTTGTTCTGCAACCAAAAGGCGATCGACTGGATCGTCTCGTTTTCGGAGGCAATGAAAAACTGGGCGATGACCGCCGGGAATGTCAGCAGCGATTGGGCGAAGATCAGCGGGATCATGCCCGACATGTTGACCATCAATGGCAGCGTGCCCTTGACCGGCATCGACATGCGGTTACCGACGCGGCGGCCCGGATACATGACTGGTACATTGCGCCGGCCTTCCTGGACATAAACGATGACAAAGACCGTTGCCGCCGTCAGGAACAGCAAGAAGGCGATCAACTGGACGCGCAGCGATTCATCGGCCAACAACTGGCCCACATTCGACGGGATCTGGGCGACGATGCCGGCGAAGATGATCAGCGACAGACCCTGATTGCGGATACCGAACTCCGAAATCAACTCGCCGAGCCAAATGGCGAACATGGTGCCGGCCGTCATCGTCAGGATGGTGGTGAAGGTAGGCAGGTTAAGCCCCAGCGAGAAGTTCAGAACTTCGGGCGCATTTGGCACCTGGAACTGCTGGAAAAGCCGGATCTGACCCACCGCGTTGAGGGCCGCCATTGGCAGCGCCAAGTAGTAGGTCCACTTCTCCATCCACTTGCGGCCTTCGCGCGGGTCGTCCTCCATTCGCGCCTGCAAGGAAGGGATGATCGGCACCAGCAGCTGCAGGATGATCTGGGCGGTGATGTAGGGATAGACCCCCATCGCCAACACCGAGAAATTGGACACCGTGCCGCCCGACAGCAAGTCGAGCAAGCTGAACAATGTCTGCCCGGCGCCACTCTGGCCGAGGATCGAGGCGATGGCCGCCCGGTTGACGCCCGGCACGGGTACATGGGCCACCAGCCGGTAGAGCACCAGCAAGCCCAGCGTGATAAGCAACCGGTTGCGGATCTCGTCCGAGATCACCAGGAAGCGGAAGAACCGCCGCAGCAATTGGATCATGGCAGACTGCCTCTCAGGCCCTCAAACCAGACCTTGGTCACGAGCCGATCAAGTCGACTGTGCCGCCGGCCTTCTCGATCTTCTCTTTGGCGCTGCCGCTGATGCGGTGGATGCGCACGGTCAACGCCTTGTCCAGCTTGCCCATGCCCAGCAGCACAATCGGGTGTCGGCTGTTGTCGACCAAGCCGGCCTCTACCAGGCCCTCGGGCGTAACCTCCGCCCCTGCCTTGAACCCGGCCAATTGGCCGACGTTAACTTCCTGCCACTCGGGCCGGTTGACATTGGTGAAGCCGCGCTTGAAAGGCAACCGGCGGTAGAACGGCAGATTGCCGCCCTGGAAGTACAGCTTGCCGCCGGAACCGGACCGAGCGCCGTAGCCCTTGGTCCCTCGGCCAGCCGTCTTGCCCTGGCCGGCCGAAATCCCACGGCCCACCCGCTTGCGGCCCTTCTTTGCATTGGGGCGCGGTTTAAGGTCGTGCAGTTCCATCCAACTACTCCTCGATCGTCACCATGTGGCGGACGCGGTCGAGCATGCCGCGCACAACCGGCGTATCCTCGCGCTCCACGGATTGATTGATCTTGCGCAGGCCCAGCGCCCGCATCGTACCGCGTTGCTGTTGGGTTGTTCCGATCAAGCTGCGCTTGAGCGTAATCTTGATCAGCTTTTTGGCCATCAGTCTCGCTCCCAGAACGGCTTGAGCGAGGCGGCTTCCTTACCGCGGCGGCTGGCTTCTTCATGCAGCCGCTTCATACTCTTCAGGCCCTTGAGGGTCGCCGTCGCCACATTGAGCACATTGCTCGAACCCAGCGATTTGGTCAACACGTCGCGGACGCCGGCCGCCTCGAGCACGGCACGCACCGGTCCCCCGGCGATGACGCCCGTTCCGGGCGAAGCTGGCTTGAGCAAGACCTGGGCACCACTGTACTTGACCACGATCTCATGGGGGATGGTATTGCCCACCAATGGCACCGGCTCCATGTTTTCGCGGGCGCGCGTGGCCGCTTTGCGGATGGCATCCGGCACGCCGCGTGCCTTGCCTACGCCCAGGCCGACCTTCCCTCGGTTATCGCCTACGACCACGGTGACGCGGAAGGAAAAGCGCCGGCCGCCTTTGACCACCTTGGCCACCCGGGCGATATCAATCACGCGCTCGTCGAGTTCTTCCCGATCGTCGCGGTCGCGAAATCCTCGTCTCATCAGACCCTCTCAGTCTTCCTTAGAACTGCAAGCCCGCCTGGCGGGCTGCCTCGGCCAGCGCACGAACACGGCCGTGGTACTGGTAGCCGCCGCGGTCGAACACAACTTCCTTGACCCCGACCTCGCCAGCCCGGCTGGCGATCAGCTCCCCGACCAACTTGGCTTGTTCGGTCTTGTTCAGGTCGCCGCCCTTGGTCCGGATCTCTGCATCCAAGGTCGAAGCCGACGCCAGCGTGCGGCCGCTATCGTCATCGACCAACTGCACGTAAATGTTGGACAGGCTGCGGAACACGTTGAGCCGCGGCCGGCCGGCCGTGCCGGCAACCTTGGTCCGCACTCGTATGTGACGCCGCTTGCGGCGTTGATTGCGACCAGCTTTGGCCATCGCCTTTACCCTACCTTGCCGGCCTTGCCGGCCTTGCGCCGAACATACTCACCGACGTAGCGAATGCCTTTGCCCTTGTAGGGTTCGGGCGGTCGCACTTTACGCACATCGGCCGCGATCTGTCCGACCAATTCCTTGTCCGGGCCGTGCACGCGGATCTCACGGGCCCGCTCGTCAACATCGAACGCAATGCCAGCCGGCGGGTCAATGCGCACCGGATGCGAGAAGCCGACGTTGAGCACCAGCGCTTCCCCCTGCTTTTCGGGCCGATAGCCGACGCCCTGGACCTCAAGCTTCTTCTCGAAGCCCTCGCTAACGCCGACCACCATGTTGTTAAGCAGCGCCCGCGTCAGCCCATGGAGTGCCCGCACCCGCGGTTCATCCGATTCGCGCGCCACGGTCAGCGTGCCGTCTTCCAGGCTCAGCTTCATCTCGGGCCGGATGATCCGCTCCAACTCGCCCAGCGGTCCCTTGACCCGGACCTGGCGGCCATCGATCTTGACCTCCACGCCGGCGGGCACCAAGATGGGCATTCGTCCTATTCTCGACACTTCAACCTCCTGCCAGGCGGCCAGCCCTGGCACTTACCAGACCTTGCACAGGAGTTCGCCGCCGATCCCCTGCTTGCGAGCCTGCAGCCCGGTCATTACGCCCCGGGGCGTCGTCAGGATGGCGATGCCCATCCCCGACAGCACCCATGGGATTTCGTCTTTACCAACATAGATCCGGCGGCCGGGCCTGCTGACTCGTTCGAGGCCGGTGATCACCGGCCGGCGCAAGCGCCGTTGGCCAACATACTTCATGCGCAATCGCAGCACTGGCTGGGGACTGCCCTCAACTTGGACCACGTCTTGGCCCGCGATGTAGCCTTCTTGCACCAGGATTTCGGCGATCGACGCCTTGAGCTTTGAACTCGGCAGCGCCACCATCGGTTGTTCGGCGGCGATCGCATTGCGAATTCGTGTCAGCATGTCGGCGATCGGGTCATTGATCGTCATTGCACCACTCCCTAGCGAACCGGCCTACCAGGAGGCCTTTTTGACTCCGGGGATCTGGCCGCGCAGGGCCAGCTCACGGAAGCAAATCCGGCACAAATGGAACCGGCGATAGTAACCGCGGGGACGACCGCAGCGCCGGCACCGGTTGCGCACCCGGACGTCAAACTTGCGCTTCTTCTCCCGTTCGACCAAACTCTTCCTGGCCATGTCAGTCCGTTCTCCTAAAAGGTAAGCCCAACCCGGCCAACAGGGCCCTGCCCTGCTCATCGTCCGGGGCCGAAGTCACGATCGTCACTTCGAAACCGCGCACCTTATCTATCTTGTCATAGTCGATCTCGGGGAAGATCAACTGCTCGCGGATCCCAAGGGTGTAGTTGCCGCGGCCGTCAAAACTGTCGGCCGGCACGCCACGAAAGTCACGCGTGCGTGGTAGCGCGATGTTCATCAGCCGGTCCAGGAAGGACCACATCCGCTCGCCCCGCAGCGTCACCTTGACGCCGATCGCCCGGCCCTCGCGCAGCTTGAAGTTGGCGATGCTCATCCGGGCCAACGTCACCACCGGCTTCTGGCCGGTAATAATCGTCATGTCCTCTACTGCCGAGTCAAGCGCCTTGGCCTCGTCAAGCGCTTCACCCACCCCAACGTTAACGACCACCTTGGAGAGGTGCGGCACCTGCATCACGTTCTCGAGACCGAACTGCTCCATGAGCGCCGGCATGATTTCGTCTTGATAGCGCTGCTTCAAATGATGCGCCACGCCAATTGCTCCTCTACCTGCTTCACGCGTCGATCAAGCTGTCACAATGCTTGCAGACACGGTGTCGTGACTCGTCCTCGCGCTGAAGGCCCACCCGTGTCGGCTCGCCGCACTTCGGACAAACCAGCATCACGTTGGACACATCCAGCGGTGCCTCGAACTGGATGATGCCGGGCGTCATGGTGCGGCCGGCCGCCTGGACCTGACGCTGGTGCTTGGTGCGCACATTGACGCCCTGCACCACCACCCGATGGTCCTTGGGCAGCACGCGAATCACTTCGCCGCGGACGCCCTTCTCCTTGCCGGCAATCACCTCGACGGTGTCGCCCCGCTTGATACGCATCTTGCCTGCCATTGCCACCACCTCCTACAGCACCTCGGGCGCCAGCGAGGCGATCTTGGTGTAGCCCCGCTCACGCACCTCACGGGCCACTGGCCCAAAGATGCGTGTGCCCTTGGGATTGGTGCCGTCGGCATCCAAGATCACCGCCGCGTTGTCGTCGAACCGGATGTAGGAACCATCCTCCCGGCGGAATTCTTTGGCCGTGCGCACGATAACGGCCTTGACAATGTCGCTCTTGGACACGGCGCTGTGCGGGTTGGCCGCCTTGACCGTCGCCACCACCACATCACCGACCCGGCCGTAACGCCGCTTTGAGCCGCCCAAGACTCGAATGACCAGCAGCTCGCGGCCGCCGGTGTTGTCGGCGACGCCGATGCGGCTCTCGTACTGGATCATTCCTCATCCTCCGCCTCGCCCTGGAGAATGGCGGCATCGTCCACGATCTCATGCTGCTCGGCTGCCACCTTGGCCGCCTCCACCTTGTGAACGACCTCTTGCACCACCCAGCGCTTGTGCTTGGAAATCGGGCGGCTCTCGACGATGATCACTTCATCACCCGGCTGGCAGCCAATCTCATCGTGGACCAGGTATTTCTTGGTCGAATGGATGACTTTTTCGTACAGCGGGTGCCGGTAATCACGCTGCACTTCAACGGTGATCGTCTTCGGCATCTTGGTCCGGGTGACGACCCCGCTCAAACGCCGGCGGTTGTTACTCATCGGTTTCTCCCTGAAGCTCAGCCGCCAACTGGCGCTCACGCAGCACAGTCGCCAGGCGGGCGATTGTGCGGCGGGTCAACCCCAGGGCCGCGTGGTCGGTCAGTTGGCCGGAGTGAATCCGAAAGCGCAGGCGGAAATACTCGTCACGCGTGTCTTCCAGCTTGGCCACAATCTCATCGCTCGACATGGAACGGATCTCAGCGACCTTCATCAGCCCTCACCCCCAAACATGTCGAGCCGCTCGGCAAACTTGGTCTTGATCGCCAACTTGTGGGCCGCGCGCCGCAGAGCTTCCCGGGCATTGTCCTCGTCCAGCCCCGAAATCTCGAACAGCATCCGCCCCGGCTTGACCACGGCCACCCAGTGATCGACCGAGCCCTTGCCCTTACCCATGCGGGTTTCGGCAGCTCGCTGGGTCACGGGCTTGTCCGGGAAGATCCGGATCCAGACCTTGCCGCGCCGGCGCATATAGCGGACCAAGGAGCGCCTGGCCGCCTCGATCTGGCGGGCTGTCACCCAACCGGGTTCCAGGGCCTGCAGGCCATACTCGCCGAAATCAATCGTGGTGCCGCGGCTGGCCTTGCCCCTCATTCGGCCCCGCATTTGCTTGCGCCACTTGATCCTCTTTGGCATCAACATCGTCGCACCTCAGATCGAACCTATCGCCGCCTACTCGCTTACGTAGACGTCCATCGCTTCGGCTTCTTCCTCGGCGTCGGGCAAAATGTCGCCCCGGTAAATCCATACCTTGACGCCAATCTTGCCGAACGTCGTGTTGGCCTCGGCCTTAGCAAAATCAATATCAGCTCGGAGCGTCTGGGCCGGCACCCGGCCCTCGCGCATCCACTCGGTCCTCGACATTTCCATACCCGACAGGCGGCCCGAGCACATCACCTTGACCCCGCCGGCGCCGGCCCGCATCGACGAGCCAATCGCCCGCTGCATCGCCCGGCGGTGGCTGATGCGCCGTTCCAACTGGTTAGCGACATTCTCGGCGACCAGCTTGGCGTGGAGATCCGGGTCCTCGATCTCCTGGATGTCCAGCTTGATGCTGATCCCGGTCAACTCCTGCAGCAGCCGCCGCAGCTCCTTGACATTGGCGCCCTTCCGACCGATCACAATCCCCGGCTTGGAGGTGTGTACGGTGATATTGACGCTGTTGGGAAACCGCTCAATCTCCACCCGCGAAATGCTGCCGCGCGGGTTATTGGCGTAGATTGTGCGGCGGATCGCCCGGTCCTCGTGGAGCTGATCGGCGTACTGGCGTTTGGTCGCAAACCAGCGCGAGTTCCACCGCTTGTTGATCCCCAGTCGAAAACCAATGGGATGCACTTTTCGCCCCATCGTTGCTCCTTTCCTTCCTGGCTAGGCCTCGGCCGGTTCCCGCTCGCGCAAGACCACCGTCAAATGTGACGAGCGCTTGCGAATCGGCTTATAGCGGCCACGGCCCCCAAAGCGCCGCCAGCGGCGGGTTGGCCCCTGGTCGGCGTAGATCTCCGACACAAACAAGTCATCTCGGCTGAAGCCAAAGTTCTCTTCGGCATTGGCGATCGCCGAGCGCACCAACTTGGACACTGGCGTGGCCGCCGATTTAGGCGTGAACCGCAGCAATTCCAGGGCTTCGACTGCCCCGCGCCCCCGGATCAAATCAACCACCAGCCGGACCTTCTGGGCCGCCATCGGGATGTGCCGGGCGGTGGCGCGAATGCCTTCCGTCTCGGCCATCACTCTTCCCTCGTGCGGGTGGTTCGATCACGGTGCTCATGCCCACGGAACGTGCGCGTGGGGGCAAACTCACCCAACTTGTGACCGACCATGTTCTCGGTGACGTAGATCGGCACATGGCGCCGGCCGTCGTGTACCGCGATCGTATGGCCGACCATCTGCGGGAAGATCGTGCTCGCCCGGCTCCAGGTCCGAATGACGGACTTGTCGCCGCGCTGGTTCATCTCTTCGACCTTCTTCAGCAGCTTGGGGCTGATGAACGGCCCCTTCTTCAGTGAACGAGACATGCCAACTCTCCCAGCCCGCTAGCGGCGTTTCTTGGCCCGCCGCCGAATGATGTAGCGGTCGGTCCGCTTGTTGCGACGCGTCTTTTTGCCCAGGGTCGGTTTCCCCCACGGGCTCTTGGGGCTCGGCATACCAATCGGCGACCGGCCCTCACCACCACCATGGGGGTGGTCCCTGGGGCTCATCGCCGAGCCGCGCACCGTTGGGCGAATGCCCATGTGGCGCTTGCGGCCCGCCTTGCCCAATTTGATGTTGTTGTGGTCCGGGTTACCAACCTCGCCGATCGTGGCATAGCACGTCTGACGCACCCGGCGCACCTCACCCGACGGCAGCCGGATGGCGGCGTGGGCGCCTTCTTTGCCCAACACCTGGGCCGACGTGCCGGCCGAGCGCACCAGCTGGCCGCCTTTGCCTTCGTACAACTCGATGTTGTGCACCACGGCGCCGACTGGAATGTTGGATAGCGGAAGCGCATTGCCCGGCCGGATTTCGGCCTGTGGCCCCGAGTTCACCCGGTCCCCCGGCTGCAGTCCAAGCGGCGCCAGGATGTAGCGCTTCTCGCCATCGGCGTAGGTCAGCAGGGCGATGCGGGCCGATCGGTTCGGGTCGTACTCGATCGCCGCCACCGACGCCGGAATGCCGTGCTTGTCCCGCCGGAAATCGATCAAGCGGTAGTGACGGCGGGCGCCGCCGCCGCGGTGCCGGACGGTGATGCGGCCGGAATGGTTGCGCCCACCCTGGCGGCGCCGCGGCACGAGCAGCGAACGCTCGGGCTTCTTCTTGGTGACCTCTTCGAAGGTCGCCCCCGACATATGACGGCGGCCGGGTGAGGTCGGCTTGTACTTCTTGACGGCCATTACTGAACCCCTTCAAACACGTCAATGCTGTCGCCCGGCGCCAGGGTCACGAGCGCCTTCTTGTACAGCTGGCGCCGGGTGACCATGCGGCGGCCCCAGCCCCGCCGGCCACGCTTGGGCGGCATCACCATCACGTTGACCTTCTCCACCTTGACGCCAAACAACAGCTCCACCGCTTCCTTGATCTGGCGCTTGGTCGCTTTAGCGGCGACTTCGAAGGCGTACTGATTCAGCACCGCACTTTGGTAGCTCGACTTCTCGGTGATGATCGGTCGTCGCAAGACGTCATACAACGTCGCCATGCGCTCTACTCCCTTACTTGCCCAGGTGGGCCGTGATGGCTTCCAATGCGTTCAGCGGAAGCACCAGTCGCTTGTGGCCCAGCAAATCGCGTACGTTCAAGTATTCGGCCCGCAGTGTCTTGGCATTGGCCAGATTGCGCGCCGACTTTTCTACAAGTTCATCGGTCTCGGCCATCAAGATCAGGGCGCTGTCCTGCCCAACCAACCGGTTGAGCATGCTGGCCACCTCTTTGGTCTTGATCTGGTCCAAGCGCAGCTCATCAAGCACAACGATGCCGGCCGCGGCCGCTTTGACCGACAACGCCGAACGCAGCGCCGCCCGGCGCATCTTCTTGGGCATGCGCTTGCTGTAATCGCGCGGGTGCGGTGTGTGCACCTTGCCGCCGCCGACCCAAATCGGCGAGCGGATCGAACCATGGCGCGCCCGTCCCGTGCCCTTCTGGCGCCAGGGTTTGCGCCCACCGCCACGCACATCGCTGCGCGTCTTGGTGGCGTGGGTCCCGGCCCGGGCATTGGCCATCTGCCGCTCAAAGGCCTGATGCATCAGGTCGGCTTTGACCCGCACCTCGAAAATGGCCGCAGGCAATTCGGTCGTGGAGACCTTTTCCCCCTGCATGTTGACGACGTCTACCTTCATAACCAGGCTCTCCGTTTGCCTACAGCTTGCGGGCTTCTTGAATGAAGACCAGACCGCCCTTGGGTCCGGGCACGCTGCCGCTGACCCCGATCAGGTTCTTCTCCAGGTCGACAAACTCGACCGAGATGTTCTCCGACGTGACTTTCTGGTTGCCCATGTGGCCGGCCATGCGCGTGCCCTTGAAAACCCGGCCGGGGGTTGAAGTGGCCCCGATTGAACCCGGCGCCCGCGTCCGGTCGGACTGGCCGTGGGTGACCGGACCACCGCCAAAGCCGTGCCGCTTGACGCCGCCGGCGAACCCCTTGCCTTTGGTCGTGCCAATCACGTCCACCCGGTCGCCGATCTGGAACACCTCAACCGTCAGTTGATCGCCTTCCTTCAGTTCGGGGTCCTTGATCCGGAACTCGCGCAAATAGCGCAGATTGGGCGCACCGGTCTTCTTCAGGTGGCCCAGTTGGCCACCCGTCAGCTTGCGCGGAGGGACCTCGCCGAAGCCCAGCTGAATGGCACTGTAGCCATCCGTGCCCGGATGGCGAATGTAAGTGACATAACAAGGCCCAGCTTCGATGAGCGTCACGGGCAATGCCGAGCCGTTCTCGTCGAAAATCTGGGTCATGCCGACTTTCCTGCCAATAAGCCCTTTCATCCGTTGTCTCCTAGCTCATCCTGATGGGACTGTCAGCCGGGCCTGGCTGCATCATCCCCGAACAAGGCAGTTAGCGCTTCGTCTGCAGAGGCTGCCTTCGGCGTCCGCTCGTCGAAGCCCTCTTGCCCTGTACTCCTAGCTGCTAGCCTCTAGCTTCTAGCCCCTAGCTAGTTGCTTGCAGCTAGTTGCTGTTTCTATATCTTGATTTCGATATCCACCCCGGCCGGCAGATTGAGCCGCATCAGGGTATCGATCGTCTTCGAATCCGGCTCCAGTACATCAATCAGGCGTTTGTGCGTGCGGATCTCAAAGTGCTCGTGTGAGTCCTTGTCGATGAATGGCGAGCGACGCACGGTGAAACGCTCGATCCTGGTCGGCAGTGGCACGGGGCCAACGACCTTGGCGCCAGTGCGCTCGGCGGTTTCTACGATGCGTGCCGCCGATTGGTCCAGCACTCGGTGGTCGTATGCCTTCAGGCGAATCCGGATCTTTTGTTTGGCCATATTTGCCGACTACTCCAGGATTTCGGTGATCACACCGGCGCCGACGGTCAGGCCGCCTTCGCGAATGGCGAACTTCGAGCCCTTCTCCAGCGCCACCGGGATGATCAGCTCCACCATCAGGTTCACGCTGTCCCCCGGCATCACCATCTCC
>DASWJQ010000047.1:0-20637 GCA_036397095.1 Anaerolineales bacterium | reverse complement strand
GCATTGGGAACACCGCCTACAACCAGCTCCAGCTTGATATCTACGGGGAGCTGATGGACTCGGCCTACCTGTACGACAAGCACGGTGAGATTGTCTCCCATGACCTGTGGGCCAACCTGACCCGGCTGATTGACTGGGTTTGCGACAACTGGGACCAGCCCGACCAAGGCATCTGGGAGATCCGCAGCGGCCAGCACGAATTCCTGTTCTCGCGCCTCATGACCTGGGTGGCGGTGGATCGTGGTTTGCGGCTGGCCTCCAAGCGCTCACGCCCGGCCCCAATCGAACGCTGGCGTCAAGTGCGCGACACCATCTACCAGGACATCCACGCCAATTTCTGGGACCCGGAGTTGGCCGCCTTTGTTCAGTACAAGGGCAGCAAGTCGCTTGATGCGGCCAGCCTGCTGATGCCGTTGGTTCGCTTCATCTCACCAACCGATCCGCGTTGGACTTCCCATATGAAAGCCATTGAAGCCACCCTGGTCCATGATTCGCTGGTCTTCCGCTACAGCACGGATCTCGAACACGACGGGCTAGCCGGACCGGAAGGCACCTTCAGCATGTGTTCGTTCTGGTACGTGGAGTGTCTTTCGCGCGCTGGCGACCTGCACAAGGCCAGATTCTACTTTGAGAAGATGCTGGGTTATGCCAATCACGTTGGCTTGTATGCCGAAGAACTGGGACCGACCGCCGAGCATTTGGGCAACTTCCCGCAAGCCTTCACGCATCTGGCGCTGATCAGCGCTGCCTTCGATCTGAACCGCCGCCTGGAGCGCGCTGGTTATCGCGGTTAGAGCCAGCCTCGGACCCAGTAGTAAACCAGCCCCAACAGCTCGCGAAAGACGTCGGTGCTGCGCTGCAGCGCATTCATCGACGGCAGCCAACGGGGCGGCTCGGCCCTGCTGGGATCTTGCGACTCAGCCGGCGCCACCGACGCGATCGGAGCAAGCCCGGCCCCCTGAAAGGCCAGCATCGAGCGCCGCATGTGCGACGGTGACGTGACGAGCACAAAGCGCTCGACCCCCAGTTCGGCCAGCAGCGGCTCGAGCCGCAGCGCCTGATCGTGGGTATCACGCGAACTCGTATCGAGCAGCAGCAAGTCCTCCGGCACGCCCAACTCGACCAGGGCAGACTTGAGTGGGACACTGTCGGCCTGGCGCGGATCCCTGCCCGGCCCTCCCGAAACGATCACCCAGGCCGGCTCGACCAACTGCACCACCCGGGCCGCTTCCAGCGCCCGCAGCGCGCTGGCATCGCTCATTATGGAAAGCGAGCCGGCTTCAGCACGCAGCACATCGGCCCCGCCGCCCAGCACCACGACCGCTTGTGCCTCGACCGGGTCCTCCAGCCTGGTATAGCCGGACGCCAGCGCTGCCTGCAAACTGTCCGCCACCACCGGAGTTGCCAGCAACCAGTAGCCGACTGCCAGCGCACCCAGCCCGGCGCGAACCCGGCGAGAAGACCCTGGCCGCCAGGACCACCAGAGCAAACCGGCGGTGACGGCCAGCAAGAGCAGGGGGAGCGAGCCGGGCAGCAGGTAGAGCTTGACGGCCTCGGCCAAGCCTCGCAGCAGCGCGTCCATCAGGCCTGGGCTGAATCTGCCAGGGGAGGGATGCCCACGTTATGCGACCACTTCCTTGGCCAGCACATCTTCATACAAATCGACGACCGATTCGACGATGGTGGGCCACGCATATCCCTGGGCAACCACCTGGGCGCGTTGGCCCATGCTCCGCCGCAGGTCTGGCTCACCGACCAGACGGCCCAACTTCTCGGCCAGCGCCCCAGGATCGGCGGCCGGCACGTGGTAGCCCGTCTCGCCATCGCGGACCAGAAACGCCAACCCACCGGTCTCGGAGGCAACCACCGGCCGCCCACAGGCCATCGCTTCCAAGGCGACCAGTCCAAAAGACTCGTAGTGCGAAGGGACGACGACGACCTCGGCCGCTGAGTAGTAGTAAGGCAGGGTGTCTTGATTGCGGCTGCCGAGGAAGGCGACCAGGTCGCCCATGCCCAGTTCTTCGACCATCGCCCGCAATCGGACCAGCTCTTCGCCGGGGTCCGCCTTGGAGGCCGGTGGATCGCCGCCAATCACCGCCAGGCAGCGGCAGTGCGTCTGCAACTTGCCGGCAGATTTGAGCTCGGCCATCGCCTGAAGCAACGTGTCGATGCCCTTGAGCGGCTCAATCCGGCCGACGAACAGGATCATGGTGTCGCTCGGCGCGATGCCAACGAACTCCTTGGCTTCGTCCTTGGGGATCGGGTAGAAGCGGGTGATATCAACGCCCGGCGGGATGACCCTAACGTTCTTGGTCTCGACTTTGTACAACCACTGGAACTGGGCCAATTCGGCCTGGGTGGCGGCCACTACTCTGTCGGCAGACCGCAGAAGCTGCCGCTCGCTTTCGATACGAAATGGGGAAGCCGACTCGTCCTGGCTGCGGGCCACCCTGTCTTTCATCATGCCCAGCGTGTGGAACATCTGGACAAAGGGCACCTGCCACTGCTTGACCAGCTCCTGGGTTGCCAGTCCCGACAACCAGTAGTGGGAGTGGACTAGATCGTAGTCAACGCGTTTGCGGGCGCTGAAGTCCAGGATGTTGTCGACGAAAGTAGGCAGATAGTCCGCCAGCCGGTCCTTTTCCATCGGTATTTCCGGCCCAGCCGGCACGTGTACAACCCGGTTGCCATAACCCAGGTCGTGGAGCACATGGGGCACGTGCTCGTCCTGCGACCGGGTGAAGACGTCCACGCCGATGCCGGCCCTGCCCAGGAAGCGGCTTAGGTCCCGGACATAGACGTTCATCCCACCCGTGTCCTTGCCTCCAAGGGTGGCCAGCGGACAGGTGTGGTACGAGATCATGGCAATGCGCATGGCTGCATTATCACGCCCAGCCCCGTTGTTGCCAAGGTTCGCGGCCGGCTGGTATAATCGCCCGCACGCCAGCGTAGCTCAGTCGGTAGAGCGTCCGCTTCGTAAGCGGGAAGTCGAGGGTTCGAGTCCCTCCGCTGGCTTTGGCGCTCCTCTGGGGCGCTTTAGTCGTCCTGTGGCCAGCGTATAATGGACCCGTGATGACGAACCTGCCTCCCCCGGTTGTGATCGGCATCGCCGGCGGGACCGGCTCTGGCAAGACGACCGTCGCCGAGGTCATCCTTGAGCGGGCCGGGGCCGGCAACATCGCCCTTCTCCCGCAAGACGCCTATTACAAAGACCTGCGCGCCCTGCCCGAGGCCCAACGCAAAGTGGTCAACTTCGACCATCCTGATTCACTGGAAACCAGCCTGCTGGTCGAGCACGTGAAGCAGTTGTGTGCCGGCCGGGCGGTTGAAATCCCCGTCTACGACTTCGCCAGCCATGCCCGAACGAATCAGACCATCCGGGTCGCGCCACAGCCCGTCATCCTTGTCGAAGGCATCCTGATCTTCGCCGATGGGGCCTTGCGCCAATTGTTCAACGTTAAGATCTTCGTCGACACGCCGGCCGATATCCGCTTCATCCGCCGTTTGCAGCGCGATATTCATGAACGCGGCCGGACCGTCGAGTCGGTCATTCACCAATACGAGACCACCGTCCGACCGATGCATCTGGAGTTCGTTGAGCCCTCCAAGCGCCACGCAGATGTCATCATTCCGGAAGGCGGCCTCAACACAGTGGCGATGGACATGGTCGTCGCCCGCATCGAATCCTTACTGAGCCATGTCGTACCGGGAGGTTAGTTGTGACCCACCAGCAGTTCGATTCGCCACCGCCGATGACCATCGATCCCGAGATAAACTACCAAGCGACGATCAAGACCGACAAAGGCGACATAGTCGCCGAACTTGCCGCGACCAAGGCCCCGCGCACGGTTAACAACTTCGTTTTCCTGGCCCGCCAGGGGTTTTACGACGGCGTGATGTTTCACCGTGTGATCGACGATTTCATGGCCCAGACCGGCGATCCAACCGGCAGCGGCAGCGGTGGGCCCGGGTACAAGTTCCAGGATGAGTTCCATCCGGACCTACGCCATGATGGCGAGGGCGTGCTTTCGATGGCCAACGCCGGCCCCAACACCAATGGCTCCCAGTTCTTCATCACACACCGGGAGACAGCCTGGCTCGACGACAAGCACGCCGTCTTTGGCCAGGTGATCGAAGGACTGGACGTCCTGCGCTCGATCCCGGCGCGCGATCCCAGCAACACATCAGCCCCGGCCGTCCGCATCCAGACAATCGAGATCCAGGAGGCGTGAGCAGCGCCTCAGCCACGAATGGCTGGCGGCTGCGCCTGCTGCGAATCGTCACGCTGGTTCTGGTTATCGGGCTTTCGGTCTTCCTGTTCTCCATCCGAGACCGAGCGACCGAGCTTGCAGCCTACGGCTATCCGGGCATCTTTCTGATCTCCGTTCTGACCAACGCCACCCTGATCTTGCCCATGCCAGGGGTGGCGCTCACCTTTGCCGCCGGCGCCATCTTTCATCCGTTGGCGGTCGGCATTGCCGCCGGTCTGGGCTCAACGTTGGGCGAACTGACCGGCTATCTGGCGGGTTTCAGCGGTCAGGGGGTGCTTGAACGCGCCCCCCTATATGAGCGGCTGCTCGGTTGGACCGATCGCTATGGTCAGTGGGCCATTCTGGTCTTGGCGATTGTGCCCAACCCGGTCTTCGACCTGGCCGGGGCGGCCGCCGGAGCCCTGCGCATGCCGCTGCGCCAGTTCCTGGTGTGGGCGGCTATCGGCAAGACGATCAAGATGCTGATCTTCGCCTACGCCGGGGCGGCCTCGGCCGTGTGGGTCCTGAAACTCCTGGGCAGTTAGCCCGTAGGACTTGGATCCGAATTCCGATCGGAAAGGCAAGGAGACCCGTATGAGTTGGATTGATCGTCTCCAAAACTGGGTCGATCGCCTTGGGATTCCGTACGTCGCCCCTTACGTGATCGCTGGTGGGCTCGTTGGTCTGGGCACCTTCCTATACTTGGGGGCAGCCGGAGCTTGGATCCAGCCGTCAGGTTTGCGACTAGTTGCCAGTTCCTGGCTTTGGATCAGCTTTCCTCTCATCAGCATGCACCTCACCAACCGGCTTACCTCGTCAGCCTATGAGGTCTTCCGACCGGCATTGGATCTTGATGATGACGAGTCCGCCAGCCTGCGCAATCAGCTGGTTCGCATGCCCGCTGGCCCCTTGTGGCTCGCCTGTTTGTCGGTGGCTGCGTTGACGCTGGCAGCCAACCTGATTCTGCCCGCCATCCTCGAAACCTACCTCCCGGATGGCACCGAACATTGGCCCTTGGCGCTGTTGGCAGCAGGGGGGTACTTTGTCGTCGGTGCGCTGATCTTCCACTCCACAACTTTGCTGACCAAGATCTCCAACCTTTATCAATTTGGCGCCAGGCTTACGGTCCTGTATCCGGAACGTACCTATGCCTTCTCAACCGTGTCATCCGCTGTTGCGCTCAGTTGGGGCGTGCTTATCTATTCTTCAATCGCGCTGCTCCCGGAGCTCATCACGAATCCGGTCTACTCGCTGGTAACGGCAGCCCTGGTGGCGGTCATTGCTGGGACCGTGTTGTCGTGGCTGTTTCGGGTGAATCGGCAATTGAGCAAAGAAAAGCTGGCCTTGCGCCAAGAGGTGATCCGGAAGCTCCAATCCGCCTACGAAAGCGTTGATCGAGAATTCGAGTCGGGGAATCTTGAGTCGATGGCTGCCCTACGAGGTCTGGTACAGACGTTGCAGGATCGCCTGGCTTTTATCAACGAGCTTTCAACCTGGCCCTGGCGGCCAGGCACCGTGGCCGGAGTCGTCTCGGCGCTCCTGCTTCCCGCAGTTATCGTTCTCATTCAGGAGATTACCCGGCGCGTGATCGGCTAGCTCGGCGAGCCTCCACCAACCGGCCAAATCCGGGAGGCAGTTACGCCGCGAAGGACTGGGCTCTTAGACTGAACCGCTGGACTGCCTGGAGATCGACCTCGACGCCCAAGCCCGGTGACTGGGGGACGGTCAGGCAACCATCGGCCAGGTCAAACCGAGGCGAGGCGATATCTTCCGCATAGTAGCGGTCACTGGCCGAGATGTCGCCCGGCAGCGTGAAGCCGGGCAAGCTGGCCAGGGCCAGATTGGCGGCCCGACCCAGGCCGGTCTCCAACATCCCGCCACACCAGACGGGCACATCCTGGGACCTGCATAGGTCGTGAATGGCGACCGCCTCGGCCAAGCCCCCCACCCGGCCCGCCTTGATATTGATCACCCGGCAAGCGTCCAACGCCAGCGCTTGCCGTGCGGCCGCCGCCGAGCCGATGCTTTCATCGAGGCAGATTGGCGTCGACAGCCGAGACTGCAGGCGACTGTGGTCGAGCAGGTCTTCATCGGCCAGCGGCTGTTCGATCAGCAGCAAGTCGAAGGCATCCAGCTCTTCCAATGGGCCCGCGGTCGCCAGCGTGTAGGCGGCATTGGCGTCCACCTGCAGCCGCAGGTCGGGAAATGCCCCGCGCACAGCCCGCACTGGTTCGACGTCGAGGCCGGGCTCGATCTTGAGTTTGACCCGCCGGTAGCCTTGGTCGACATAACCGCCAACCCGTTCCACCAGCGCCTCCGGCGTTGGCTCGATCCCGACCGATACGCCGACTTCGACCCGTTCGCCACGACCCCCGAGCAGAGCCTGCAGCGATTGACCACGGGACCGGCCCAGCCAATCCCACAGGGCCATCTCCAGGCCGGCGCGCGCCATCGGATGGCCCCGAAAGCGGGCTAGCCGCTGGTGCAGCCCGCCAACGCCATCGAACTCTTGTCCGAGCAGCGCCGGCACGAAATGCTGCTCGAGAATCTCCCAGGCGGTACCGGCCGTCTCGTATGAGTAGCCCGGCCAGGCATCAGCCACACATTCACCCCAGCCTGTCAGCCCCTGGCTGGAGACGGCGATCAGCAGACACTGCCGCTGGCTGACTTCGCCGAACGAGGTGCGGAAGGTCCCCACCAACGGCATGCTGATGCGGAACAGCTCGACCCGCTCAAGACGCATCAGCCGAGCGTGCCTTCGCCGTGGATCAACAGGTAATAGCTGCGGGGGAACTGCTCGCCAGCCAGGTGCACGAAATCGGACACGAGGTAGCCCGCGTCGAAGGCGGACTGGAAGATACGCCGCGTCTGGAGCCGCCAGCCGTTGGCCAGCCCAAGATCGGCGGCGCGCAATCTGTCGAAATCCGACGGGATTTCGACCAGGGCGACGTTGCCCTCAAGCTCGGCCACCTGCTCAGCCGGTCGCAGCAGGTCGTCATCTCCCAGCACCGCCGGATTGACCTTGGTTGCGCCAGCCGACAAGAAGTGGGCCAGGTCAAGCGGAGGGCGCGAGCCGCTGATCCGGGTCTCGACACGCGGCGTCGTGATCCACCATTCAACTTCGAAGCGGTCGCTGGGCAGGCCCTCATTGACCTCGTCGCGCATTGCACCGTAGCGATTGGCCAAGTAGCGGCGGCACAGGCCACCAAGCCGACGGATGTTCACATGAGCATTGCGGCTTTGGAGTGGATCAAACGTCCAGGTGATCAGCCGAACCCCCTGTTTAAGTACCTGGGCCCGCTGAGCCAGCTTGAGCCCCTGGCCAATCCCCCGGTCGCGGTAGTCGGGGCGGACACCGAGCATGTGCGAGCAGTGTTTGAGCCGGGCCATCGCCACGCGGTCGGGCGACTGTTCATCCACGCCCAAGAAACCCAGTACAAAACCGACCAGCTCGTCTCCGGCGAAGGCGCCGAGCAGGACCCCGCCGTTGTGAGCGACTGTCAGCAGCAGGTGGCCAGGAACGACGACGGCATCTCCCGGCCATACCAACGCTTGCAGCTCGACGACCTGCATCATCTCGTCGATCGTCTGCAGGGACCGGATATGGATCTGGTCCGCGCTCATCCGGCAGACCCCGCCGCCAGCTGCTGGCGCAGCAGCTGCCACCCCCAGCGCCGGCCAGCCAGGAATTCGACGCGCTCGGCCAGGCGCGACGGCTGCAGCCCTGCCAGTCGTACCATCGAATCCAGCGGTGCCGTCCGGTTGGAGGCAAGGTAGTCAAGCGCATGGGTATTCAAAGGTGCCCTTGGCAACAGCCGCTCGATCAACCAGACCAACCCGCGCATATAGGCCGGACGCACCGGCATCAGGTAGCGCCTTACGCCGGTGGTCGCTTGGACCAATTCCAGGATTTGCCGCAGGCTGAGATGCTCGGGACCGCCAACCTCATGCGTACCGGCGGCGGCCTGCGGATCATCAAGAAGCCACTGCAGCGCCGTCACGAGGTCCTCCAGCCACAATGGGTGAATGAGCGTGGCGCCTTCCCCAGGGACAGGCAGCACGCCCGGCGCCGCCGACAGCATCATCGCCAGCCGGGTGACGAAACGATCATTGGGCCCAAACACCAGGCCGCAGCGAAGGATCAGGTGCGGCAGGCCGCTTTGCCGAATGTGCTCCTCGGCCAGCGCTTTGGTGCGCAGCACCGGATAGGCCGATGACCGACTGGCACCCAGGTGGCTCAGGTAGACCAGATGACTGACCGAGGCATCCGCCGCCGCTTGGACGACATTTTCGGTACCGGCGACATCGGTGGCATACAGGTCTCCGCGCGGGCCATCGCCGGCGGCGCTGGCCAGGTGGATCACGCGGTCAACGCCTACCATCGCCGCTCGCACACCACGCAAATCGGCCAGCGAGGTGAGCGCAACTTCCATGGCAAGCCCCGTCGGCAAGCGAGGCGAAGAATGGCGCGGCCTGAGCAGGATGCGTACCTGCTCGCCCTCGGCGTGCAGCCAGGGCAGCAGGCGACGGCCGATAAAGCCGGTGGCCCCGGTGACGAGGATCACGCTTGGCTCCGATCACCCCACAAGCAGGCGCCTTCGCCGTTACAATGGGTCACTGGTCGGGTCCTCAAGTCAGGATTCTCTGGGGGTCGGGCGCGCCGCATTCTAGCATAGGCAGTCGCGACTCGAACCGAATCCAAGCAGCGGGTGTTATAGCCCCATGAACCGCTCCCAGGTCGGGAGAAGGAGGTTGGTTTGAAAGCCAGACGTGTGGTAGTCACCGGAATCGGCTGCGTCTCGCCGCTAGGCAATGACGTTGACAGCACCTGGCAGGCTGCCCTGGCCGGCCAGTCCGGCGTTGACTACATCACCCTGTTCGACGCCTCCGAATACAAGACGACCTTCGCCGCCGAGGTCAAAGGCTTTGACCCTCACGACTACGTCGACCGCAAGGACGCCCGCCGCATGGACCGCTTCACCCATTTCTCAGTGGCGGCCACCGACCAGGGGCTCAAGAATGCCGGCCTGAAGGTCACGGACGACAACCGGGATCGGATTGGTGTCATCTTTGGCACGGGAATCGGCGGGGTCGGGACGTTGTTCGAGGAGAGCGTCAAATTTGCCGACAAAGGACCTCGCTGGGTCAGTCCGTTCATGGTGTCGATGATGCTGCCCGACGCCAACACCGGCCAGGTCGCCATCCAATTCGGCTTGCGCGGCCCCAACATGGCCGTCGTGACCGCCTGCGCCTCGAGTGCCAATGCGATCGGTGAAGCGACCGCCACCATTGCCCGCGGCCAAGCCGACGCTATGGTTGCTGGCGGCGCTGAGGCTGCCATTGTCCCTATTGCTCTGGCCGGCTTCAACGTGATGGACGCCGTATCCAAACGCAATGATGCTCCCAGCCAGGCCTCCCGCCCGTTTGACGCCGACCGGGATGGGTTTGTCATGGGCGAAGGTGCGGCTGTTCTGATCCTGGAGGATTATGAGCGGGCGGCCGCCCGCGGCGCAACCATGCTGGCCGAGGTCATCGGCTACGGCACGAACAATGATGCCTACCACATTACTGCGCCATCCGAGAACGGGGCGGGCGCCGCCATCTGCATGCGGACCGCCCTCAACGACGCTGGATTGGCGCCGCAGGACATCGACTACATCAATGCCCACGGCACCAGCACACCGCTGAACGATCCAAGCGAAACGGCGGCCATCAAGACGATATTCGGCGAGCATGCCTACGATGTGCCGGTCTCGTCCACCAAGTCCATGACGGGCCATCTACTGGGAGCGGCCGGGGCGCTTGAGTCGATCTTCTGCTTGATGGCCATCCGCGATGGCATGCTGCCACCGACCATCAACTACACCACGCCCGACCCGGCCTGCGATCTGGACTACGTTCCCAACGAGGCCCGCGCCAAGACTGTACGTACGGCCATGACCAATTCGTTTGGCTTTGGCGGCCACAACGCCACCGTGATCTTCCGGGCCACCAATGGAGCAGGCAGCTAAGCATGCCCACCTACGCCCATATAACGGGCTGGGGGATGGCGGTCCCCGAGCGGATCATGACCAACGACGATCTGGCCAAGATCGTCGACACCAGCGACGAATGGATCGTATCGCGCACCGGGATCCGGGAACGCCGCATTGCCGGCGACAAGGAGACAACGGCCTCGCTGGCAACCAAAGCCGCCTTCCGCGCGTTGGACCGGACCGACTTGCATCCCCACGACATCGATATGGTGATCGTGGCCACGGCCACCCCCGAGCACTTGTTTCCCGCCACCGCCTGCCTGGTCCAGGATGCCATTGGCGCGATCAACGCCGGCGCATTCGACCTATCGGCCGCCTGCTCCGGCTTTATCTACGGGGTTTCACTAGCCTCGGAGGCCATCCGCGGTGGGGCCATCCGTAATGCCGTGGTCATCGGCTCCGAGACCCTGTCACGCTTTATCGACTGGGATGACCGGGAGACCTGCATCCTGTTCGGCGACGGCGCCGGCGCCATTGTCCTGCAAGCCAGTGAGCGTCCCGGCGGCATCTTGGCTTCGGTCATGCGCGCCGACGGCTCGGGGGGGAACCTGCTATCAATACCAGCCGGTGGCAGCCGCCGGCCGGCGACGGTCGAAACAGTCCATAAGAAGCAGCACTACATCCAGATGAATGGCCGCGAGGTCTTTCGCTTTGCCACACGCGTCATGGCCGATGCCACTCGCCAGGTGGCCGAGAAGGCCAGACTGCGCATCGAGGACCTGTCGATCATCATCCCCCACCAGGCCAACCGGCGCATTATTGAGGCGGCAGCTCGCGGCCTGGACCTGCCCATGGACCGGTTCTTCGTCAACCTCGACCGCTACGGCAACACCTCCTCGGCCTCGATCCCGATGGCGGTGGTCGAAGCCGTCGAGGCCGGCCGAATCACCCCGGGCAGCCGGGTGGTGATGGTAGGTTTTGGCGCCGGCCTGACCTGGGGTGCCCTGGCGGTTGAATGGGTGGCGCCCGAACGCAAGATCAGCCAGGCCAAGCGCCAGCAGCGTCGCCTGCGCGCCCGGTTTTGGGGCTTGCGCTCGGTCTACCGCCGGTTTGTCCGCTGGATTGAGGGCCTGATCTTTGGCGCCCACGTTCCCGGAGATGAAAACGACCGGTTCTCATAGACGGCAGCACGCAACGGGGAACAAAAAGAGGACCCTTCCGGGTCCTCTTTGCTTTTGCCAAAAGGATGATCGCTCAGGCAGCGGCTTCTTTGTCGCCGACCGCCGCCAGGAACTCCTCGACCATGTCCCGCAGATAAGGCTCGGGCAAGGCGCCTACCTGCTGGTGGACCAGGTTGCCGTCGGCCACGAACAGCATGGTTGGGATCCCCTGGACGCCGTAGCGCTGCGCCCACGCCGGGTTCTCATCGGTGTTGACCTTGGCCACCACGATGCGCCCGGCGTATTCCTCGGCCAGCTTCTCCAGCACCGGTGCCACCATTCGGCACGGGCCGCACCAGGGCGCCCAGAAGTCGACGATAACCGGAGTCTCCGACTGGAGCACGGCCGACTCGAAGGCGTCATCGGTCACATTGATCGGTTCCTTGTACATATTCACCTACTCCACAGTTCTACCGTCTCAACGGCAGCCATCTTACCATGACCGGTGCGTGTCGCCACCCAACCAAACTCACATGACTGACCTGTCAATTGTCCCTTGCCGCGCCAGAGACGATCGGCCCAGCACGGTATAATCGGGCCAATCTCAGCGAATCAAGGCCGACCGCGTTGCCTGCGTGGATCTGTCCAGTCTGCTCCGCACCCAATCCATTCCCGCTGGCTGAGGGGACCTACACCTGCCGCCATTGCCGCCGCAGCCTGCCAACGGCGACCGTGGTTTGTCCCGCCTGCGGGCAAGCTTGGCCGTCCGATCCGGATGACTGCCCGGGCTGCGGCGAACCGCTGACAACGGTCAGCCGGGTATTCGACCGTCATCAACAGGCTGGCCGACCACCCCGCTGGCTGAACCAGGCCCGGGCAAGGGCGAGTGACTTCAAGGACTTTGAAGCCGCACGTGAGAGGGACCAGAAGCGAATGTCTCAAGTCATGGAGCTGGAGCGCAAACTGGCGATCGAGCGGGCCCGGCAAGCCCGGGTCGAGCGCGCCCGCCCCCCCCTGTGGTTGATAGGTCTGGCTGCAACCGCACTCGCATTGATCTTGGTCGCCCTGTTGCTGATGGTCCAATGACGGTAGCTCAGAGCTACACCATCCAACTGCCGGTCTACGAAGGTCCGCTCGATTTGCTGTTGACGCTGATCGAGCGAGCCGAACTCGACATAACCAAAGTAGCGCTGGCAGCCGTCACCGATCAGTACTTGGCTTACTTGTCAAACCAAGAACACCACCAGCTTGAGGACCTCAGCTCCTTCCTGGTGATTGCCTCCCGCCTGGTCCAGATCAAGTCGGAGGCCTTACTCCCGCGGCCACCTGAGCGCGAGCCGGGCGAAGAGGATCCGGGGGAGGCCCTGGCCCGGCAGTTGGTCGCCTATAAGAAGTACAAGCAGATCGCTGTGCTGCTGTCCGAGCGCGAAGCGGCGGGGCTGCGCACATACCTGCGCGGCGCACCATTGGTCCTTCCCGATCCAAGCCCGGACCTAGAAGGCGTCTCCGCGGAAGCGCTGGCCACTGCTTACCAGGAACTTGTGGCTTCCGGACGACCGAATGGCCGGCCCGCGCTTGACGCCGTCGTCAGCCGTCCAGTCGTTCGTATTCGGGACCGGATCATGCGCATCGTGGAACGCATTCGCCAGGCCGGACGGACCAACTTCCGCACTGTCATCCAGGATGTCCGCAGCCGCGTTGAGATCGTCGTCTCGTTCCTGGCGGTGCTCGAATTGATCAAGCAGGGACAGGTACACGCCGAACAACCCGAATTGTTCGGCGATATTGAAATTGTACCGACCTCAGCCTGGCGAGCAGATCAGGAGGTAGCTTTCGACCTGGAATTCGAAGAATAGACGGCGCCAATGGAGACTGCGACCGCCGCGCCAACCCCATCGATCAAGACATCGCGCAAGCTCGAGGTCCGGCCATCAACAAACGATTGGTGGTACTCGTCGCTCAGGGCAAACAAGAGCGCCATTAGCAGCCCCAGCGCCCAGCGATAGCCTCGTGACAGGCGCGGGGGTAGTGCGATGTAATACGCCAGGCCAAGCAAGGCGTAGCCAAGTGCATGGCCCGCCTTCTTGATCAAGACGTCATAGTCCCCGAAGAAAGGCAAGCCTGTGGCCGGAATGGACGACAGGGTGAAGATGGAAACCATCAACACGACCGCCGGCAACCAGCGCAAGAATGCGTATCTGCTAGACATCCGGCGCATTCTACCACCCACCCCTCTCGCAGCCCTGAGGGGCCAGCTGCGTGCCTAATCGCCTCAATCAAGCCACCTCACCCTATCTGCTGCAGCACGCAGACAATCCAGTGGACTGGTACCCGTGGGGTCCAGAGGCATTGGAGACGGCCCGTCAGCAGGACAAGCCGATCTTCCTGAGCATCGGCTACGCCGCATGTCACTGGTGCCACGTAATGGCCCACGAATCTTTCGAGGACACAGAAACGGCCGCCTTGATGAATGCCCATTTCATCAGCATCAAGGTGGATCGGGAAGAACGACCTGACATCGATTCAATCTACATGGACGCTGTTGTGGCGCTTACCGGTGGGGGTGGCTGGCCCTTGTCTGTTTTCCTCACCCCGGATGGAGAACCATTCTTTGGCGGCACTTACTTCCCGCCGGAACCGCGTCACCGCCTGCCCTCCTTCCGCCAGTTGTTGTCCGAGATTGCCGGCCGTTGGCGCGAGGACCGACTGGAGCTGATCGCCTCTGGCCAGCGGCTGGCCGAACACATTGGACGCAGCCAGGGTCTGCAAGCCTCGGCCGATGGTCTACCATCCGACCTGGCCGAACACGCCGGCCAGCGGCTGCACCAGACGTATGATTGGACCGCCGGCGGCTGGGGCGGAGCACCCAAGTTCCCCCAGGCCTCGGCGATTGACTATCTGCTGGCCCAGCATTACGCCAGCGGCGACAAACTGGCTCGGGATATGGCTATTCACGCGCTGCGAGCGATGGCCAGTGGGGGGATCTACGACCAGTTGGGCGGCGGTTTTGCCCGCTATGCCGTCGATCGAGCGTGGCAGGTCCCACATTTCGAAAAAATGCTTTACGACAACGCCCTGCTGCTCCAGTCCTACCTGCACGCCTGGCAGGTGACCGGCGAGCCGCTGTTCCGCCAGGTGGCTGACGAGACCTATGCTTTCCTCAACCGGGAATTGCGCGCCGAAGCTGGTGGCTACTACGCCTCACTCGACGCCGATTCCGAAGGTGAGGAAGGCAAGTTCTACGTCTGGACAATCGCTGAAGTCACATCCGTCCTGAATGACAAGGTACTGGTCGAACTTGCCCAAGCCGCCTTCGGCATAACGGCCCAAGGCAACTTTGAGGGCGCCACTGTCCTGTGTCGCGCCGCCGACCCGCAAGCGCTGGCCAGCCGGCTCGACCTGACCGGCGAGCAGGCCTCCCAGGCACTCCAGCGAGTGCGCCAGTCACTGTTCAGCGCCCGGTCCGGCCGGCCCCGACCAGGCCTTGACGACAAGGTGGTGACGGCCTGGAATGGCCTGCTCCTCCAGGCCCTGTGCCAGGGGGCGCAGGCAACGGGCGAGATCAGCTGGCGGGACCACGCCGAAGCGTTGGCGCACTTCGTCGAACACAATCTGTACGTAGATGGGCGACTAATGAGAGTCTGGCGCGAAGGCACAGCGGCCGTTGACGCGTTCCTTGAAGACCATGCGGCGCTTGGCCTTGGCTACCTGGCGCTCTACCAAACCACGTTTGACAAACGCTGGTACCAGGCCGCCGTTGATCGCGCCGATGAGATCCTCCGACGCTACAAAGATCCGGACTGGGGTTTCTTCGATACGGCCGATGACCACGAAAGCCTGGTCGCCAGGCCCAAATCGCTCCAGGACAGCCCGACCCCCAGCGGGAATGCGATGGCCGTGCGTTTGCTTCTGCGCGTGCATGCCCTGACCGGGGAACGTCGCTATCTAACGCCTGCTGAGACCGCCCTGGCTCATCTCGCTTCGCCGATGGCCGAGCATCCAACAGCCTTCGCCGCCTGGCTCCTCGAGGCCAAATACCTGGCAAGCCAACAGCCCCAATTGGCCCTGGTTGGTGACCCGGCCAGCGATGCCTTCAAGCAGCTAGCACAAGTGCCGCACCAGCGCTTTACACCCTTTCTAGTCTCCGCCGGCGGACCTGAGGGCACCTCGGAACCGGCGCTCATGGTCGATCGCCACCAGACGGACGGTTTGCCGACCGCGTACTTGTGCCACGCATTTGCCTGCCAGCTGCCAGTCACCGATCCGCCCGCCCTCGCCACCCAATTGGGGGAAGCAGCGTGAGCAAGGGTCGCGACCTGGGTGAGCTGCCGACCAGCCCGGCGCGGGCCATCAAGCAGCGCGGCCAGCCTGCCCGTTGGTGGCTCTTCCTCATCAGCATCCTCTTGTTCGCCGTTTCCTTGATCCTGATCAAGGAAGGGGCCAGGCCGCTGGCAGGAGTAGTGCGGGACACATTCTCTGTAACCAGTCCATGGGGGGCACTCGGCTTCGGCTGGCTGTTCGCCACCGTGATCCTGTCTGGCTCGCCGGTGGCGGCTACTGCACTGGCCTTTCTCGACGCCGGCGTGCTCGACGTCCCGGAGACCTTCGCCATGGTGGCCGGGTCACGGCTGGGCGCCTCCTACATTGTGCTCTTTGTTGGCTTCGTATATACGCTGCGAGGGAGCCGGTCCGAGACCAGCCTCAGCGCTGGATTGCTGTCACTGCTCGTGACCCAGGCTATCTACCTGCCGGCGCTTGTCTTCGGCTTCTTCCTGCTGACATCCAATGTCTTCAGCGGGCTCGGCTTGAGCGCCAACAATGGGCTTGCTTCCCCGGTCGATGCATTGATGGACCCCGTATTGGCCCTGTTGACGTCCATCATCCCGGTCGCCGGCTTGTTCCCGATGGGCTTTGGTCTCATGCTGGGCAGCTTCTGGCTGTTCGACCAGGCCCTGCCGGAGTTTGGCCTTGGTCAAACCAGCCTGGGCAGGGTCAACCGGTTGCTTTACCGGCCGATTGTCAGCTTCGCCATGGGGGCCGCCCTGACTGCCCTGACCATGTCCGTCTCGGTCTCCCTTGGGCTGCTGGTACCGCTGTCGGCCCGCGGCTATATCCGGCAGGAAAACGCTATTCCCTACATCATGGGCGCCAATATCACCACCTTCATTGACACACTGGTGGCGGCAGCGTTGCTGGCCAACCCTGCGGCGGTGACCGTCGTTCTCGTCCAAATGCTGAGCGTGGCGGCCGTGTCACTTCTGATCTTGCTGGTCGGTTTTCGCCTGTTTGAGAGACTGCTTTCTCAGGTGTCGGAGTGGATCCTGCTGCGAAAGCTGAGGCTCGGTGTGTACCTGGCGGCAACCCTGGTGTTGCCTTTGGTACTCTTGATACTGTTCTAGGGAGCGAACATGCGAGTTCTTGTGTACACCGATGGTTCAAAGGACGCCGAACAGGCGGCGGTCCTGCTCGAAAAACTGGGGGTGGCGCGCGGCGGGGAGGTCACCATTTTCGCCGTCAGTCCCAGGCAAGAGCAAGAAGACGAATTGGAGCAATCGGCCGATCGGATCGAGCACACACTCGAAGATGACGCCTCCAACGTGCGCACCGTGATTCGGCGAGGCGACGCCAATCGCCAGTTTATGGAGGAAGCCGAGCAAGGACATTACGACCTGGTGATCGTGGCCCGCGAGCATCATGGCCGCCCTCCCCGGCTGCGCTTCCGCTCGACGACGAGCGAATTGGCCAAACACGTGCCGGCGCACCTGTTGGTCGCCCGCAACGTGCCCGACAAGCTGCGCCGCATTCTGATTTGCTCAGCCGCCGAGACGCCTTCGGCCGAAACCGTGCGCCTGGCGGGCCTGATAACCGCTGGTTCGGGCGCCGAAATCAGTCTGCTTCACGTTATGTCACAGGTACCGCTTCGATCCGACAGCCCCGAGGAAGACCTACAGGCTTCGGCCGAAGGGGCCATCGAGCGCCATACACACGAAGGCGAACACTTTGAAGCGGCGATCGCCGCTTTACGCGCCGCCGGCGTGACCGGCGACATCCGGCCCATCCTGCGGCATGGGCTGGTGGTGGACGAAGTGTTGGATGAGATCAAGCAGGGGCAGTACGACCTGCTGGTAGTGGGATCGCATCGTCAGCCAACGCTCACGCGCTGGCTCGACGTCTTGCTGGACGATGTAACCGGCGAACTGCTGCTTAAGACGCCGATTTCAACGCTGATTATCTACCAGCAGAAGGCGCTGGCGGCCGCCGAGCCCAGCTAGTCTGGCGCTCGCTGGCCCCCGCCCGCCTTCCACTGGCGATGGTCGACCAGCATGCAGCGGTCCATCACCACCTCGAGGCCGGCCTGCTCGGCCAGACGGGCCGCTTCGGGATCGGCAATCCCGGCTTGCATCCAGACGAAGCGCGCCCCGATGGCAATGGCTTGCTCAACGTGCGGCCGTACCTTGTGCGACGGGCGGAAGATCTGGACCAAATCTACCGGCTCTGGCACATCTTCCAGACTGGCATAGGCCTGCTGGCCCAAGATCTGCCCGGCGCGCGGATGTACCGGGATCACCCGGTACCCCTGGCGCAGCATATAGGCCGGAACGTAATGGCTGGGTTTGTGCGGATAGGACGAGAAGCCGACGGTGGCGATCACCTTCGTCTCACGTAGGATTCGTTTTACCTTGTCATCCATCGATGGTTCACCTTACCGTAGCAGCCTACTTGAGCCAAGCAGCCACCCTAAGCTGAATGTGTCATCCTGCACCAACCGAGCCCCCCTGAGCTTGTCAAAGGGGGCGTAGGCATGGCGCTCCCGCTTTGCCACCCACGCGCTTGGGCAGGCTAAGCGCGCAGACTCTCCCCAAGACTCGCGATGACGAGCCCGGATATCTTGGCCCTCGGCTTGGTGCCTGGTGTCTGGTACTTGGCGCCCACGCCCCCGTCGGTCGGCGCGCCCACCCTACTCAACCGTCACGCTCTTGGCCAGATTGCGCGGTTGGTCAACATCGGCCCCACGCAGTACGGCAATATGATAAGCCAGCAGCTGCAGTGGGATGGTCGCCAGCACCGGTCCCAGCATCCAGGGAGATGGCGGCAACCACAGCACGTGGTCGGCCAGGCCGGCCAGCTGTTCGTCACCTTCGGTGGCAACCACAACGACCTTACCCCCGCGCGCCTTGGCCTGCTCCACCTGACTCACCATCTTGTCGCGCCATGGATCGTCCGGGGCGATAGCAATCACCGGCATCGACTCGTCGATCAAGGCGATCGGACCGTGCTTCATCTCGCCGGCCGGGTAGGCCTCAGCGTGGATGTAGGAGATTTCCTTCAGCTTGAGCGCCCCCTCGTAGGCGATTGGCATCTGAATACCCCGTCCCAGATAAAGGCAGTGGTCAACGTCCCGCAGTGCCCAGGCCACCACTTCGACCTCGGGCTCGCGGTCGAGGCAACGGCCCACCAGGTCCGGCAGCAAGCGCAAGTCGGCAACCGCCTGGCGCCGGTCCTGCTCTGGCAGCGTCCCCCGCAGTTTGCCCAGCAGGATCGCCAGCAAGTACAGGTCGACTAGCGGCGCAGTGAAGGCTTTGGTGGAGGCTACGCTGATCTCGGGCCCAACCTGCATCCCAATGGAGGCCTCGGCCATGCGCATCGCCTGCGAACCAATGACGTTGACAATCGACCACAGGCGGCCCCCGCGCTGGCGAGCCTCCACCATCGCCGCCAGCGTGTCGGCCGTCTCACCCGATTGGCTGATGGCCAGCACCACGGTCTGCTCGTCGACCAGCGGCTGCCGGTAACGGAATTCGGAGGCGATGTCGACCTCAACAGGCAGCCCCGCCAGACGCTCAATCAGCACCTTCCCGACCATGCCGGCGTGGGCGGCCGTGCCGCAGGCCACAATTACCATCCGGCGCAGGTCCTGCGCAGTCTCGGGGGTCAGGTCGAGCTGGGGGAGCAGCACGTCGCCGGCTTCGAAGTCCACGCGGCCAGCAATCGTGTCGGTCAGCGATCGGACCTGCTCGTGGATCTCCTTGAGCATAAAGTGCTTGTACTCGCCCTTTTCGGCCGCCACTGGATCCCACGAGATCGTTTGGAACGAGACCGGCAGCGCGGTGCCGTCGGCCAGAGAGCGGAATTCAACCCCGTCTCGGGTGACTACGGCCATTTGGGACGGCTCGAGGAAAGCGGCCTGGCGCGTGTGTTCCAGGATCGCCGGCAGGTCGGAGGCGACGAACATCTCCTCGTCGCCGGCCCCGATCACGACCCCGCCGGCGTTGCCAACGCGCGCCGCCACGATCTTGTCCGGCTCGGTCAACGACAGCAGGACGATGCCATGCGCGCCATGTAGTTGGGAGATGGAACGGCGGGCGGATTCCGCCAGGTCCAACCCCGTCGCCAGGTAGCGGTCGACCAACTGAACGATGATCTCGGTGTCGGTGTCGGACTGGAACTCGACACCCTCCGCCTCCAGTTCGTCCTTGAGCACGCCGAAGTTCTCGACGATACCGTTGTGGACTACGACCACTTGCCCCGACGCCCCGATGTGCGGATGAGCGTTGCGGGCGTTGGGTTCTCCATGCGTCGCCCAACGCGTATGCCCGATGCCGATGCTGCCCGTGACCGGGTCTACCTCGAGCAGGCGGCCCAGGTTCTCCAGCTTGCCGGCGTCGCGCCGGATTTCAATACGGCCATTTTGGATGACAGCCAGGCCGGCTGAGTCATAGCCGCGATACTCGAGCCGTTTGAGACCATTGAAGATGACGGGCGTCGCATTGCGCGCGCCCACGTAGCCCACGATGCCGCACATGGAAGCCTCCAGGTCGGAAAGTTGTCGTTCGTCTGGGTGCCACACCGCTCTCGATTGCCCGCACCGTCGCCGGTTCGGTATTGTGAGAGCGGTCATTGGTAGGGGATTTGGTCGGACGGTGGCCCGCCCGGAGGGCATCCGCTGATCTTTCGATGTTCCCGGCGCCCGACATCTTTAGGGCCCCGGTTAGCCTCGCCTTGCAGCGAGGAACCCTCTCCTCGTCACCCCGCATACCACGGGGCCATGCGCTTCCGATCCCCTGCGACGGTTCGAATAGCAGCTCCTTGGTCGTCGGATTGAGCTTGGCCGAGCCATTATACCCCCGCCGGGCTGTGGGCACTGCCTGGTTTCATGCTGCCTGCATTCCGGCCCCCACACAGCCTCCCGCAGCCAATCCCGATCCTGAGAAGGAGCTGCTTTACGGCCAGCGCGCACCACTGAGAGCCGGA
>DASWJQ010000046.1:0-3683 GCA_036397095.1 Anaerolineales bacterium | reverse complement strand
GTGTGGACGCTGCTCAGTCTGGCGGGCGGTGCCGCCCTCGGCTGGATCCTGTCGGATCAATGGCGTTGGTCGCCGGGTTGGCGCGGTTTGTGGCAGTTGGGGTTGGCGGCGTTGGTGTTCGGCGCGGCGCTCTATCCCTTGACGGCCGCCCCCGCCAAACTGCGCGATCGGATGTCGGTTGCCACGCCGGCCACCCTCGATGGTCTGGCCTTCATGAAGGACGCTACCCGTGGCGAGTTGACCGGGTCGTTTGCGCTGGACGAAGACTACCAGGCGATCCAATGGCTGCAGCGCAATGTCGACGGCACCCCGGTCATTGTCGAAGCCAACATCCCTGAATACCGCTGGGGATCGCGGTTCACGATCTATACCGGCCTGCCCGGGGTGCTGGGGTGGAATTGGCATCAACGCCAACAGCGGGTCGCCAGCGTCGAAGATGAAGTCACCGAGCGGGCCAATGCCATCACCGACTTCTACACGACCACCTCGCTCGACCGGGCCAGGTCCTTCCTGCAGGCATACAACGTCAGCTATGTGATGGTCGGTCACCTGGAGCAGATTTACTACGGTTCGATTGAGCCATGCTGGCCCGCGGGCGATCTAGGCCAGCTGGTCACCTGCGATCTTGGCGGCCGCCCGGTTGGCATGACCGATCCAGTGGTTGCACCCTCCAGCTGCCAGCGGCTGCATCCCGAGGGCGATGACCCGGCCCTGCGCTGCCCGACCGGTGGTCTGGACAAGTTCGATGACATGGTCGAGCGCGGCTGGCTCGAGCTGGCCTTTGAGACCGGCGAGACGCGCATCTATCGTGTGGTCAGATGATTGACAATCCGCTGCTGGCGGTCGCGTTGTGGTATCTGGCCAGTGGCCTGCTTGGTTGGCTCAGCCTGCCGCTGGTGCACCGCATCTTCGGCCGGCTTCCCGACAGCGGGTTCGGTCTGACCCGTCCGTTCGGCCTGCTGGCAGCCGGTTACTTGCTGTGGCTCGGCGCCAACACGGGGTTGGTCCACAACACCTGGGCCGGCATCGTCGGTGTAATCCTGCTGCTCGGGCTTGCCAGTTGGTGGGCGCAGCGTGGGCGTTGGGCCGAGCTGCGAGGCTGGCTTTCACAGAAGCGCGGCACCATCCTGATAATGGAGCTGCTGTTCGCACTGGCATTCGTCGGTTGGGCTTTCGTCCGCTCGCACGATCCGGCCATTGTTGGCACCGAAAAGCCGATGGAGTTGGCCTTTCTCAACGCGGTGCTGGCTTCCGAGACCTTCCCGCCGCTCGATCCGTGGTTGTCGGGCTTCGCCATCTCGTACTACTACTATGGTTACGTGTTGGCCGGGATGCTGACCAAGCTGACAGCCGTCGCCGCCGGCGTGGCTTTCAACCTCACGATCTCGTTGTGGTTCGCCATGACAGCGGTGGCAGCCTATAGCCTGGTTTACAACCTGATCGCAGTGCGTGATGGGATCGCCCGGCTGGCGGCGCCGCTGCTCGGCCCGCTGATGGTCGCCATCATGGGCAACCTGGAAGGCTTCCTTGAGATGCTGCACACGCGGCATCTTTTCTGGGTGACCGGGCCGGAGGGCACGCTGACTTCGGGTTTCTGGCGCTGGCTCAATCTCGAGGTACTGAGCGACCCCCCGTTGGGTCCTGCGGCCTGGATCCCGTCGCGCCATTGGTGGTGGTGGCAGGCCTCCCGTGTTGTGCGCGACATCAATGTTGCAGGCGCCGATAGCGAAGTCATCGACGAGTTCCCGTTCTTTTCCTTCTTCCTGGCCGACATTCACCCGCACGTGCTGGCTCTGCCCTTCGTGTTGGTCGCTCTGAGCTGGATCCTGAATCTCTACCTCGATCAGCAATCCAGTCCGAGCGCCACCTTCAGCGGGCCATGGCGAGTGGCGCCGGTTCGCCAACAGCGTGGGTTGTTGCTCGTCGCTGGCCTGTTGCTCCTCGGTGGGCTCGGTTGGCAATTGGCGGCGGCCGGAGTGCCAATCGCCCAGCTGGCCCCAGACTGGTGGGCGCGGGCCCTCTTGCTGACGGGGCTCTTGCTTGGGATCGGCTTGTTCTTGTTCGGCGCCGCCAGCGGCCGCATCGTCTGGCGCTTGGCGCCGGGACAGCTGGTGTTCTCCGCCTGGCTGTTTGGGGCGCTGGCGTTCGCCAACGCCTGGGATTTCCCGATTTACGTGAGCGTCCTTTTCTTTGTCCTGGTGATCGCCGGCGGTCGCGAGTGGAGGCAGGCACTCCTCCAGTCGGGCGCAACAAGTCTGCTGGTGGTGCTGGGTGCCGTCGGCATGTATCTGTGGTGGTACCCCTCCTTCTCCTCTCAGCTGGGCGGTGTGCTGCCCAACCTGGCTTTCCCAACGGCCTGGCAGGCGTTCGCCGTTATGTTCCTGCCGCTGCTGGCCCCGCTCTGGGTCTGGCTCGTACGGCAGGCCCGGCCAACGTGGAATTGGCGGCTGCTGGCCGCCATCGGCCTGGGGCTGCCGCTGGCATTGTTGGCCGCCTCGTGGCTGTTGGCCGGCTTGGCCGCCGCCAGCCAGCCATCACCGGTGTTGCAGGCAGCCGTTGATCAAATCGGGGTCGCTGGCACCCGGCAGGCGGTCAGCGCCGCGCTGAGCCGGCGCTTGGCGCAGCCCTGGACGGCCTTGATCATGGGTGTGACCGTAGCGCTGGTTTGGTTGGCGCTGCGCCGCCCGGACCAAGAGGAGGGCATCAACGGCCGGAGCATGGTCGACACCTTCGTTCTGATTCTGGCCGGGACAGGTGCGCTGCTGGTTCTGGGGCCGGAGTTCCTGTACCTCAGGGATCTGTTCGGCACCCGCATGAACACCGTGTTCAAGTTCTACTATGCCGCTTGGATCATGTGGGGCTTGGCGGCGGCTTACGCCGCCTACGCCATTTGGCCCCGTCGCTGGAACGGGCGCGCACTGCTCACGCTGCTCGCCTTTGTGCCGGTCATGCTTGGGTTGTTCTACCCGGTGATGACCTTGATCAGCCGAACATCCGGCGCGAGAGCAGGGCGAACGTTGGACGGGACTGCCCATCTGGCACAGTCGCGTCCGGCCGAGGCCGAAGCCATTGATTGGATCCGGCGCAACCTGCGTCAGGGTGTAGTGGCCGAAGCCGTTGGCGGAAGCTACTCGATCTACGGTCGGGTCGCGACCCACACGCAATTGGCGACTGTGCTCGGTTGGCCCTGGCATGAGGTGCAGTGGCGCGGAACGGTCGAACCTCAGGGATCGCGCGAATTCGACATTGAACGGCTGTACCGCACCGGCGATTGGCGTGAGGCCCAAATGATCGTTGAGCAGTATGAGATTGACTTCGTCTTCGTCGGGCCGCTCGAGCGCGAGGCCTACGGTCAATTCCGAGAAACCAAATTCGAGGCTTTCATGCAGCTGGTCTTCCGCAACGCCGAAGTGTCGATCTATGCTGCGCCAGATTGGGCGGCCGGCTCATGAAGCTGCGGCTGCATGCCGTCTGGCTGTTGGTTGGTCTGTTGGCTGTTTTGGCCATAGGCACGCGCCTGGTCGATCTCGACCGGCGCCCCTTCGACCCAGCCGAGGCCGAGGCCGCACTAGCTGCAGCCGAAGCCGCCGGCGCTGGGTCGCCATTCTTCGAGCCGGCAGGTGTGGGTCCGGGCCCAGCCTATGCGTTGCCGACCGGCTTGCTGTTTCAGTGGTTTGGCAGCT
>DASWJQ010000045.1:0-9656 GCA_036397095.1 Anaerolineales bacterium | reverse complement strand
GCCGTTTCTGCTGACCCACCTGCTGCTGCCTGTGCTGGAGAGCGCCGGCGACGCCCGCATCGTCACCACCTCGTCTGCTGCCCATTGGAGCGGCCAGATTGACTTTGAAGATCTGCAGCTGCGACGCGGCTATACCATCTTGAAGGCCTACTCGCGGACCAAGCTGGCCAACATTCTGTTTACACACGAGCTGGCCAGGCGTCTGGACGGGACCGGGATCAGCGCGACGTGTTTCCATCCGGGGCTGGTGGCGACCAACCTGGCCAAACAAAACCTGGTGCTGCGGCCGTTCGTCAGCCTGTTCTATGCGTTATTCGCTCGGTCGGCCGAGGATGGGGCCGACACCCTGGTCCACCTGGCGATCGATTCGGCGGTCGAAGGCCGGTCAGGCGGCTACTACGTCAACCGCCAACTGGCGGGGTCTTCGTCCGCCAGCCAGGATGCTCGGCTGGCAGCCAAACTGTGGCTTGTCAGCGAGGAGCTGGTCCAGCTCACTCCCCAGGAACGCCTTCTCGACCTGGGGGATCCCCAAGTGGCTTAGTTCTTCATTGGCGCGACTGACCTGCCTGCCGCCGCGCGGCTCGGATCGGCTCCGCTGCGTTCTCCCAGGCCGGCGTTCTCCACAGTGACGGCAAGGTGTACGCAAGCTGCGGGCCGTAGCAAATCCCACGGTCCTGCGCTACCATTCATAATGGCTAGTTAGCTGGGCAGTAATCATGGGTGGGGCGGCGTCAGGTCGCCCCCATTGTGTGCCTATGTCACGTAGACTTCGAAGATGGCTTCCGGGGGTTGTGCTTGCCAGCCTGCTGGCTGGCGCACTCTTCGGGCCGCCGGCACCTGCCCAGGCGCTGCCGGTGCTGACCGTCTCCCCCATCACCTGGAATGTGATCGGCCTAGACAGCAATAATGTCAACGTAGGCCCGAACAACTTCCCCGTGGGAGCTCGCGTCTGCAATACGGGCACCAGCCCGGCGACAAATGTCACCGCCGACTTCGTCTGGGACAGCGCCGACACGTACATCGACCTGCGCGCAGGCTCGCAGGATCCAATCACCCTGGCCAGCCTGGCCGATGGTGACTGTTGGGATTTCTACTTTGAAGTCAGCGTCAGCCGCAACGCCGCCGCTTACGATCACACCCGGCGCTACCACATTCAGGTGACCTCCAATGAAACCGGCAGCCTGAGCACGCCGACTCCCCGTGAGCTGTATGTTGAGCGCCTGATTTCCCAGAACCGCAACGCCACCACCGATGTCCGCCTGAACGGCGTATCGATCCCGGCCGGTGGAACCATGGCCCTGGTGGTGGGCAATACCTACACCATCCAGTTGATCGGCAACACCGCCACCAATGGTTATGAGCAGATCGAGACCTTCATCAACTTTCCGAACACCATCTTCCGGGTGAATGCGGTCACCACGACCTACACTGCCAATGGCGGCACCGACCCCCAGGCCGGCTCAAAGCTCTACGCCGACGGCTGCGGGTGGGTGAACGATCCCAATGCCCCCAACTATCGTTCGTGCGTCAGCACCGGCAAGTACGGCGGTGACATTGTTGTTACCTACGAAGCAACCGTCATCGCGGGCGGCGGCACCAGCCAGACGCTGAACACGTTGATTTACGACTTCTCGGGGTCCAGCTATCACTACAACGCCGACTTCTCGAGTTCGGCCCGGGTTGCCGCCATCATCGACCCGACCAGCCTGACCCTCAGCAAGAACTTCGTGCCCGACCCAACCAGTGTCGGTGGCGTCTCGACGCTCACTTTCACCATCAGCAATCCCAACGCCGCCTCGGTCAGCGGGCTCAACTTCACCGACATCTTGCCAACGACACCCGGTGCGCTCGTGGTGGCCGCCACCCCCGCCGCCGCAACCAGCGGCTGCGGCACACCGACCTTCTCGCCTGCGCCTGGCGACGCCTCCCTTTCCTTTTCGAACGGCACCGTGGCGGCCAACAGCACCTGCACGATTCGTGTCAATGTCACTGCGCCAGCGACGGGGACCTACACCAACACCAGCGGCAACTTGTTTGTGGGCACCAGCGACACGGGCAGCTCGGCCAGCGACACGTTGACCGTCAACGCCTCGCCCACGCCGCCGGCCTGTGTCCCGGGCGTGCCCATCGTCCAGTGGAACTTCCCGACCGGCTTCAACATCAACGCTCCCGTGCCTTCGAGCGGCACCGGCTCCGCCGCACCCGGGGCGGGCATTGTCCCCAAAGCCTTCTCGGAAGGATCTGGTTCGTGGGGGTCGGATGGCGCCATTGGCTCGGGCGCCAGCCTCGACACCAGCCTGAACGACTATTTTGAGTTCAGCTTCGGCACCAGCGGCTTCTCGAGCGTTTCCCTGACCTTTCAAGGCCGCCGGGCGACCTCGGCCAACAGCCCTACCGGTGTTGCCGTCTATTACGGCAACTCGGCTGGCAATCCGGAAACCGGCACACTGCTCTACAGCAATGCCAATGTCTTAACCACAACGCTGACCGGCATTGGCGGCACCCATACCTTCACGCCGCCGGCCAGCACGTCCTACGTGCGCATTTATCTGTTCAACGCCGGCAACAGCACACCCGGCTCGGATGGAATGATCGACACGGTCACGCTCACTGGCTGCGGAACGCCCAATCCGCCAGCGTTGTCGAAGTCCTTCTCGCCCGACCCGGTTGCCGTTGGCGCCAGCTCAGTCTTAACTTTCACGGCCAGCAACCCAAACGCCTCGATCGGGCTGACGGGGATCGCCTTTGACGATAGCCTGCCGGCGGGGCTGACGGTGGCCAGCGGTTCGACCTCGGTCTGCGGGGGCACGCTAACCACGACGGCCCCTAATCTGATCTCGTTTGCAGGCGGCTCTCTGGCCGCATCTGCCTCATGCAATCTCCTGGTGAGCGTCACTGCCACCAGCGCCGGTCCACACGACAACGTGAGTGGATTCATCACGGCTGCCGAGAGCGGCCCCAACAACGGCCCAACCGGCATTGCCTCGGCCTCGTTGACGGCCGTCCAGCCGCCGGCGATGGCCAAGGCATTCTCGCCCAACCCGGTACTTGCCGGCGGCATATCTACTTTGAGCTTCACGCTGACCAACCCCAATCCTAATCACGCATTGAGCGGGGTTGCTTTCACCGACAGCTTGCCGACCTCGCCGGCGGCTATGACCGTCGCCAGCCCGACCGGCGCCTCTACCTCTGGCTGCGGATCGCCCACGTTTGCGCCGGTCGCCGGTGCCGGTTCGATCAGTCTGAGCGGGGCGACGATCACCGCCGGCGGAACCTGCACCGTCGAGGTGGATGTCACCGTCGCCTCGGTCGGGACCTATGCCAATATCAGTGGGCCCGTCTCGCATGTGATCAACAGCTCCACTGTTAACGGCAACACGGCCAGCGACAGTCTGACGGCTGAAGCGCCAGACCCGGGGATCAGTCTGCTGAAACGCGTTGGGGCCAGCGCAACGGGGCCTTGGTTGTCCTACCTGGCCCTGGCGACCGGGGCCGACGTCTACTACCAATTCACGCTCGAGAACACCGGCGACGTTGCCCTAAGCCCTTTGTCGCTAACCGATCCGGACCTGGATACCTCGAGCTGCATTTGGCCCGCCAGCCTGCCGGCTCCGTCGGCCTCCAACGAAGATCACCTGGCAACCTGCGTTGTTGGGCCGATCAGCGCCGCCGCTGGCACCCACCAGAACACCGCCACCGGCAGCGGAACCTACAATTCGACCGACTACACCGACCAAGCTTCGGCGACTTACGCCACCACGGGCTTGACCCTGGTGAAGACCGTCACCGAGACCTTCTACCAAGCGGTCGATGACGTGCTCCACTACCAGTATCAGGTGACCAACTCGGGTGCGGCCACCCTGGCGGGGCCAGTCAGCATCGATGATGACCTGGCGATTGACGAGGCCTGCCCCGATCTTACGACCGTCGGGGATAACGACGCCTTCCTCGATCCCGGCGAGAGCGTGACCTGCGCGGCGAGCTACACCATCACCACCGACGACATCAGCGCCGGCTCGGTGACAAACCTGGCCACCGCAAGTGCCGACGGTGTTGAGTCGAACGAGGACAGTCAGACCGTCCCTTATACCGGTCCGACCCTGACCCCATCCGGCACCCCGACCGCCAGCGAAACGCCCCTGCCAACTAATACGCCGACGGACACGGCCACCGCCACCGCCACCGATACGCCAACCGAAACCGCCACGGCGACGGCGACGAGTACGCCTACCGACACGCCAACGCCGACCGAAACGCCCACGGCAACCGACACCCCGACGGCCACCGCCACCCCGACGGATACCAGCACCGCCAGCCCGACGGCCACCGACACGGCGACGGCCATGGCCACCAATACGGCGACGGCGACGCCGTCGGCAACCGAAACCAGTGAACCGACCATCATTGACCCGGCGCTTACCAAGAGCGGCGATCCGGCTTCGGCCGCCGTCGGCGAATCGGTGGTGTTCACCGTTGACATCTTCAACAACGGGAGCGGCGACGCCGAGGATGTCGTCGTCACGGATGTCATCCCGTCCTTCCTGACGATTGACTCGGTCGTCATCTCACCGCTGGGGCCGGCCATCAGCATCGTGAGCAACACCATCACCATCGACATCGGGACGCTCAGTCCGTCCGAGGCGTACGCGGTCACGATTGCCACCACCGTCAATGCTTCGGCCAGCCCGCCGGGCGGGGCCAACAGCGCCAGCTTGATCACCTCGTCCCTCGATGCCGACCCGGACAACAATGCCGACTCCGCCCTCACCACCATCGTGGTGCGCACTACGATCGCACCCAATACCGGCTTTGCGCCCGACCGGGTCAGTGCACTGCCCGCCCAGCCGGCTCGCCTGGCATACACAGACTACGAGGGGCTGTGGCTTTCGATCCCGAGCCTCAGGATGCAAGCCCGAATTGTCGGCGTTCCCAACCAGGAGGGCAGCTGGGACGTGAGCTGGCTTGGCCAGCAGGTCGGCTATCTGCACGGGACGGCTTTCCCAACCTGGTCCGGCAACAGTCTGCTGACGGCGCACGTCTGGCTGGCCAGCGGGTTGCCGGGGCCGTTCGCCAATCTGAAGGACCTACGCTTCGGGGATCAGGTCATCATCGAGGCCTGGGGCCTGCGTTATGTGTATGAGGTGCAAGACCAAGATCTGGCGGCACCCAGTTCGGCGGATTTGTTCCGCCATGAGGAGCAGTCCTGGCTGACCTTGATCACCTGCCATGGGTTCGACGAGCGCGAGCAGAGTTATCGCTGGAGACTGGCGGTGCGGGCGGTATTGCTTTCGATCGAAACGCTTGAGAGGACGGCCAACGGCGCGCCGGCCGCCTCCGGGCGCTAGCAGCTGCCGCCAGGTTGCGCGCGGTATAATCCCTTCATACCCGCCCGTAGCTCAACGGATAGAGCGCCGGACTTCGAATCCGTAGGTTGCAGGTTCAAATCCTGCCGGGCGGGCCTACCCCCAAAATGGAACCGGGGAATACGGAGCAGCCGACTTCACTGGTTTTCGGGGTCACCCATCCTGCGCTGCTCGAAGCCACGGACCACGACATAGGCCACCAGGGCGAAAACGAAAAACACGAGCAGCATCCAGGCGACGGCTTGCAGGGTTCCGATGACCGTACGATAGAGCTCCAAAATCCAACTTTCCGTTGTCAACAGCGGCATGCCAACCCCTGGCGCCCGCGGCAGCACATACTTCTCCAACTCCCAGATTCGAACCCCACCCGACACCCCAACGATATAGGTCGCAAACGTGACATAGCGCTGCCAAGCTGAACTCAGATCCGCCGAAACAATGCGCGCCAGAATGGCGCCGATCGCCCGGTCAAACAGGCGGACCACAATCCAGGACGTTGCCAGGGCCAGGAGCAGCGTGGCGGCCAGCAAGCTTAAGAGCATGGATGCCTCCATCGTAGGCTCGAGCTGTGGCGGGCAGCGGTTGCACGGGCTCGCTGCCCGCACTACGGGGCGTGTCGGCTGACAGGGGTAGGGACTCGGCCACCTCGGCCACCTCGACCCCCACCCTAATCATGTCAGCATTCATCCGTGCGATCCCTCGAGCTCGGCCCATTATGCGGCCGCTTGCCTTTCCATGACCTGCCGGACGCCAAACGAAAAGCCCTCCGGTTGCTGCGACGTGATCGTCTCAAATCAGTGGACGGATTCGCTGGTCGCTGCTCAAGGCCCAAGGCGAGCGGGCCCTAGATGACCGGCGGCGTATTTACAACAATGAATTCGGTGGGTGTGTCCCCGACTGCTCGCAGCAAATGGGGCAAGGTGGCCGAGTAATGGATCGTATCCCCTGCTTCAAGATGGAACTCTTTGTCCCCCAAATGGACTTCCAGCGCGCCGCTCAGCACGAGCATGAACTCCTCACTCGAGTGCTGTAGCGCCTCCTCACTTGACCTCTCGCCCGGCTCAAGTTTTACGCTGAATACCTGGAGGCGGTGGTTCAGGCCCGGGGTGAGGCACTCGCGGTACGTCTCGGCGTTGGGCAGTTGGATTCGCATCCGGCTGTCCCTGCGGACCACGGGGTCGTACTCGTCGGCGCCGTCCATCAAGCGCCCAGGGGTAACGTCGAGGGCACGGGCAAGTTTGCGCAGCGTGACAATGCTCGGCAAGACCTGGTTCCGTTCGACCTGGCTCAAGAATGAAGCGGTTAGATCGGTGGAATCGGCCAAACCTTTCAGGGTCAAGCCCCGCCGCTTCCTGTGGTCCCTGATTCGCGCCCCTAAGCCTTCCATGCAGTGAGTCTCCCTGACTCGCGGCCTAGCAGGCCGCACCGAACTGACAAAGATGGACGATGGCGCATGTGTTCCCGAGCTCCCCCTGTTAGGGCTGGTGTCCGGCGCGAACGGAGTCGTTGCCTCGAGTGGGCGATCGGTCTGCCGCCCGGGACTATACCACGACCACTGCCTGGCGAGAGGCCCTTCAACGATCGAGAACCGCCGTCGCCTCCAATTCGACGAGGGCCTCTGGGCGGACCAGTGATTTGACCTCGACAACCGTCATGGCCGGATAGCTTTGGCCGATAACTCGCCTCCAGATTTCTCCCAGTTCCGCTCGCGAAGCGCGGTAGGTGGGCATGTCGGTCAGGTAAACGACCAGCCGAACGATGTCTTCCGCCTGGCCCCCTGCGGCCGCCACGACGTCCACGACGTTGCGGAGTGACTGCTCGAATTGCGCGGGGAAATCGCCGGCTGCGAGCTCACCCTCAGCCGTTACGCCCATCTGCCCGGCCGTGACCAACAGCGCGCCCTTCCCCATGTAGCCGTATTCATAGCCGCTTGGACTTGGCCAGCCGTCCGGGCGAATCCGTTTGGCCGGCATAGAATCGCCTCCTGACTCAGAAGTAGTCCCGAACGCGCTGCTGCCGGGTTCACGCCTAGACGGTGCCTTTGATCAGGCTGTGCCCGATGCGCATCTTCATCAGCTCATTGGGCCCGTCCACAAGCTGGCACACCTTGGCGTCCCGGAACAACCGCTCGACGTCGTTGTCCTTCCAGATGCCCTGGGCGCCAAACACCTGAACGGCGTCCTCCGTAACCCCCATCGCCATATCCGAGCTGGCTGATTTCAACGCGGCGACATACGTCGCAACCTCCCGGCTGCCATAGTCCGCCGACGCATCCATCAGGCGCGCCACCGCATAGGCGAAGGCGCGCATCGCCTCGATCTCCATGAACATCTCGGCCAGCTTAAACTGCACCGCCTGATGCTGAATGATCGGCACCCCAAACGTCTCGCGTTCCTTGCTGAAAGAGAGCGCCCGCTCATAGGCGCCGCTGGCGATGCCCAGCGCCTGCACACCGCCGCCCAACCGCCCCAGGTTGAGGGCGTCGGCGAATACTCTTAGGCCGGTTCCCTCTTCACCCAGACGGCCCGATTCCCTGACAGCTACATCCGCCAACGTTACGTGATGGCTGGGCAGCTGGCGGAAGCCCAACGTGTCGGCGTGCTCGGAAATGCCGATCCCCTCCGCTTTGTGGTCGAGCACGAAGGCCGTGATGCCGCGGGTCCCTTGCCCTGGATCCGTCATCGCCCAGAGGATGAAAATGTCAGCCACCCCCGCCAGCGATGAGATTTCCTTCTCCCCGTTGATGACGTATCCACCCTGCGAGGGCATGGCGGTCGTCGTCATGGCGCCGAGATCCGAGCCCGCCCCCGGCTCGGTGATGCCGATGCAGGTCAGCGCGCCGTCGACCATCTTGGCAAAGACGCGCTCACGCAGGTCGCCAGGCGCGTTGAGGATTGCCCGCGCAGCGACGGCCTCGTGGAACAGGATGTTTGCCAGCCCGCCGTCGACATGTGCGATTTGTTCGGTGACGAGGGATAACGCCATGGCGCCCGCGCCGCCTCCCCCGTATTCCTTGGGCACGCACATCGCCAGGTAGCCGCTGTCATGCAGCAGCTGGCGCGCCTCGACCCAGGCGTTGTTGTACCCACCCTGGCGGTCGGCCTGGCGAGCCAGCATCCGCAGGCTCTCGGCAACACTACGCGCCTGCGCTTGAAGTTCCTTTTCATCTTTCGACAGATTGTGAATCATGCTTTCGCAGCCTCCTGACGGTGTTGTCATCTGCCGGACCCGCTGGTGCTGCGAGCAAGCACAGTGAAGCAGCCGGCTGAGCGGACACGGCTCAAGCGCGTTGATTCTCGAACATAGCCTTCAAGTCGGACTTGAGCACTTTCCCCACCGGAGAGACGGGTAGCTCATCTAGGAATTCAATCCGTTCCGGCAGCTTAAACGTGGCCAGCTTCCCCTCCAGGAATGAGAGCAGTTCTTCGGTGCCCAGATTGGCGCCCGGCCGCAGCACGACGCAGGCGCAGGCAATCTCGCCGCGCTCCGGGTCGGCCAAACCGACCACGGCGACGTCCTTGAGGTCAGGGTGTTCACCCAACGCATCCTCGATCTCATGCGGGACAATCAGTGAACCCTTGCGCTTGATAACATCCTTGACTCTGCCAACAATGGCGTAGAAGCCGTCGTCATCCAGCTGGGCCAGATCACCGGTGTGAAACCAGCCGTCCTCGTCAAGGCATTCCTCGGTCGCCTCCGGATTCCCGTAATAGCCGGGGAATCTGGTCGGGCCACGCAGCAGGAGCTCGCCCGTCTCCCCAGCCGGCACCGGCTCCCCGCCGGCGTCCACGATCGCCAGTTCGGTTCCGGGGGAGGCAATCCCTGTCCGCGAGACCTTCTTCTCCCAACCCGCCCGCATCACCTGGCCGAGCGGCCAGGTGAACTCGGACAGGCCGTAGGATTCGAGCACATCGCAACCGAAGGCCTCCCGAATGCGCTCTTTGCGCTCCCTCGTCACTGCCTCGCCGGCCGGTGACACATAGCGCAGGGTCGACAAGTCACGCTGGGCCAGATCCTCCACCTCGAAAAAGCGCTCGACGATGGACGGCACGATCCCAAAGTACGTGACGCCTTCACGCTCAAGGAGTTTGAGCGCCGCGCCAGGCTCAAACGAATCCTGCAGCACCAGGGTCGCCCCAAACAGAAGAGCGCTCAATACGCCCAGGTATTGGGAGAAGATGAACGAAACCGGCAGGATGGCAAGGACAATGTCGGACCCATCGGGCCGGATGAAGTCATAGTGGTTTGACAGGTTGGACAGCGTGCGAAGGGTATTGTTGTGGGTGCGGACCA
>DASWJQ010000044.1:0-23870 GCA_036397095.1 Anaerolineales bacterium | reverse complement strand
CCTTTGGACAGCGCTTCCCATAACTTGTCAATTTCTTCTTGGGTCTTGCAATACACCAAAATAGAAATAGCCTCACTAAAAGTAAACATCGGACCACCATTTAGCGCGGTAAAGTTTTGGCCATTCAGTTCAAAGTCTATTGTTGATACATCTCCGGGTTTCTTTCCGGCTGCTTTTGCCACTGACTCTGTGAGATACGATGTGTTTACTATTTTCGCATTTTCAAACAGCGATACATAGAGATCAACCGCTTCTTCTGCCTGGTCGTTAAACCAAAGAAAAGTCACTATCTTTCTCATTTGTGTCATCCTTTCTTCTTTATCAATTCAAAACAGTCAGGCATCGTCACCTCGGCACCCAGGCGCTTGCCGCTGCCTTCTGCAATAGGGAATGTTCTCAGCCGCAGCGCATCAATAGGATCGCTTTTAAGCAACGTCTGGGTAAGGTTGCCGCTGCCCCATACTTGCAGCATTGGCCCGTTCTTTTCCTTGATGGCTTTGATCTTGGTCACCACGTGACCGTCGGTAAGTACCGGCTCTCTCCAGCTCAATTCTATGAGCTTGTCGGCAGTACGTATTTTGTAGCCTTATTAAGAGTGTCGGCTGTCGTGCCCGATGGCTTCGGCCAGTAAGGGGCGAATCGGTGGTTTGCCAAAGACTCGCCAGCCCCCGGTCCGGCTACCCTTGGACTAGTCCAGGATCTTCCAGAAGGAATCCTTGCGGATGATCTTCCCTTCCCGAAACTCGAGCAAATCGACGCCCCGCACCTCGATTGCCGCGCCCTGGCTGTTAGTGCCGGTCAGCGTCCACTCGGAAACCCCCAGTCCGCCGCAGGTCCAGTGCCGGTCGTCTCCATAGTGCACATCCGGTATCCCGGCAAACCTGGTGGCCAAACCGTCCCTGACCGCCTGTTTGCCAACATAGCGGTCTCCCCTGGGTCGTTCACCACGCGGCATGAAAAAGACACAGTCCTCAGCGAAATAGCCCATAATTTCATCCAGATCGTGCCGATTGAAGGCGTCGAGAAAGCCTTTAAGCGTGTCTTGTGTAATCATGGCTAGCCACCTACCTCCGAGGGTTGACTGCTGCGCTTGGCGCCCCACACCACCTTTGCCCGACCAGGAATGCTTGCCGGCAGCCGGATCCCAAATGCTGGCGAATCGCTCATTCCTCGGCCAGCACGACCACCTGATCCCCCTCGACGAACGCCACCCGCTCCGACTTGACCGGATTGAGCACGACGCCGTAGTTGCGCGCCGGCTGGCGCGAGTCGGCCTTGACCCGGTAGCCGATCGCCACCTGGCCACGACGCCGGGCGGCCTCGACCACGGTGTGGAAGGTCATCTCCACCCCGGGCGCCACATAGTCGGCCACAGGGCGCAGGTAGATCTCCGATCCACTTGGTCCAAACAAATCGGCAAAGACGGCGCCCAGCTGCCGATTCTCTGAAACTTGGGCCAGCACGAGCGAGGCCAGCCGGTCGCTGACGATGAAGTCGTCGGCCCGCGGCCCCTCGGCCAAATCGCGGGTCCGGATGTCGAGGATCTCGCTGACGATTGAAAAGTGCAGGTCGTGCCTGTCGGCGATGTCCCGCAGATGGAGCAAGGTCACCAGGGTGGCGGCATCGGCCTGCTGCTGGTTGCGGTTGCGCGTGTTGGCCAGCACGATCACATGATCGACCGGCGCCAAATCGAGGCCGTCGAGCACGGTCCGATCGGTCGTGTCGCCGCGGCTGAAATGGCAGACCATCCGCTGCACTCTCTTGGTCAGATCCGTCAGCTCAACCTCAGCCAGCGGTGAGTCGGCCAACACCGTCAGCTGTGACCCCGGGGCGATGTAGCGATCGAGCTCCTCAATGATGACTCTCGCCCTGTGGTTCCAACCAAGCAGCAGGGTGTGCTCTGGAGCGCGCGGTCGGCGGCCAGCCGGTTGGATCAGGCTCTCATCGACCGCCGGCGGCAAGGTTGCATTAATGACAACCGTATCATCGTCCTGTGAAATAGCGATCAGTTCGTCTCCGGCAGCCAGGCGCGTTTCCATCGGCGGGTTAAGCTGCGGGGTCCCTCCGGCTGGCCGCAAACCAATGATGGCCGAGTCGTCGAACGCGTGCAGCGCCTCGCCGAAGGTTTGGCCAACCAGGCTGGGCTCGGCCTGGAAGTAGATCTCATCGCCGGCGAAGTCCAGCAAATCCCCATAGATCACCGACAGACCCGACTGACGGCAGGTCTGCGCCGTAATACGGGCGATCAACTCGCCGGACAGCATCAGTTCGGATTGGCCGCTGGTCACAATGTTGGCCACCTCCAGATTCTTGCGCTCGGCCAACTCGGCCACGATCCGCCCGCTCAGGCCGGCACTGCCATTGCCTTTGACGATCGCCAACAGGGTCTTGATGACAGTTGTGTCCTTGTCACTGCCCTCCGGCGCCAGCACAATGATTGATTTGCTTGTGCCCAGATTGGCGATTTCCAGATCGGCCGGGTCCATCGGCTGACCATGCCGGCACACAATGCGTGTCCGGCGGCTGTCACCGACCTTCTCCCGGATCTCGTCCTCCATCTCGACCTTGGGCTTGTCCGCCAGCACGACAACGCACGAGGACCGCTGGTTCTCATTAGCCACAACCAGTTCGGAGATTATCGGAAAGACCTGTGACGACCAGCCGAGGATGACCGTGTGGTTGGCCTCGATGACTTTGGAGCGGCCTTTGCGCAGTTCCTCCAGCTTGGCATCAATGCCGGTCGTCAAGACCCCGATGAGCGAACTGAGCACGAAGACACTGGTAAACACGATGACCAGGGTGGCCAGCCGGAAAGTCCAGTGACCAAAAGTGATGGCGTCGGGCTCAAGCGTCAACATCAGGAATGCCCAGACTTGCTCGCCCAGGCTGGCCTGGGAATCGCGGCCGATCAGGAAGACGACCAGCGACGTCGCCAGAATGACCGCCCCGGCGAGCAAGCCAAGCCAGCCGATCAAGGCGATCGGACCGCGCGACATGGTGTTATCGAACCAGTAACGCATGCGGTCAGCCAGGGACGGTCGATTCATTCGAAACCCCAGTGCGCGGCGACGGCCAGCCGAAAGCACGAGCCAGCCGGCCAGACCAAATGGCGGCCCAAGGTTGCCAGGGCCGCCATTATCCACGAACTCAAGAGGATTGCCAGTCGACGATGTTTCCGCACGAAGCTGGCTGTGTCAAGCCGACTCCCCGGGCGCCAGGGTGCCCAGGTAGACGCCGACGAGCACCAGCAAGCCCCCCACCAAGAGTCCGCTGGTCAGGGGCTCATCCAACAGCCAGGCGGAAAGGGCGAATGCCAGCACCGGGCTGATGACAACCTGATACGAGACGGCGGTTGCCGTCCAGCGCTCCAGCGAATACAGCAGCAAAGCAAACAACCCGACCGAGCCGAGCAGCACCAGGTAGACCAGGGCCAGCCAGGTACTCGCATCCTGGGGTAGGCCGGCGGGCTCGCCGGCCAGCATGGACATCGGAAACAAGATGGTGGCCCCAACCAGCATGGCAATGCCGTTGGTGGCGGCCGGGTGCGCTCGGCCGAACCGCTTGACCACCACCGGACCGAGACAGAAGCAAACCGCCGCCGCCACCGTCGCCACCAGATAGGCCGGCGGGATGTCGACGCCGGCGCGCTCCCAATACAGGTAGGCTACGCCGGCCAAGCCGATCAAGGCTCCGGCAAGTCCGCGCCAGGTTGGCTTCTCCAATCCTAGCAGTGCCGTAAACAGAATTGTGAACAGCGGCGCCGTGGCGATGATTACGGACGCCAGCCCGGCCGGCACCCGCTGCAGCCCCCAATAGACCAGCGCGTAGCCGGCGCCGAATTGGAATACGCCGTAGGCCAGCACCGTCACCAGCCCCCGCCGATCCGGCCAGGGCACCGAGCGCAGCCACATGTACCCCAGGAACAACAAGGCGGCTGCCCCGAAGCGCAGCCCGGCTCCCCAGAAGGGAGGCAGGCCGAAGTTAGAAAACCGGACGGCGACAAAGTTGCCGGCGACGAGCGTTGTCATGCCGGCGAACGCCAATAAGGTCATGGCGTCGGGACGCGTAGCACTACTGACGGTGGTCACATCGTCATGCATGGATCTTCTTCTCCCGGTAGAACCCCTGTGTTGACCCTTGTACCCGACGGATCGGCATGCCCTGGAGGTGCAGCCGGGCGTGGCCCCAGGACTAGCCCGTACCGAGTTCGTAGCTTGGTTGGTATAGCTCGAGTACCAACCCGCCCGGCGCCTCGAAGTGGGTCGCCGGGCCATATTGTCTCCACACCTGTGATCATCCCGAGTACCCTCCCGCAATCCGTCGGGTCTCAGCGCTCCCCAGCCGCCCCTGCCTCGTTACGGCTCTCCGGGGTCAACGCCCCCTTCTGGCCCAAACCCAAACCAGGCCACCGTCACCGGATGGTAGTCAAAACCCAGGCTCTCGACACGCAGCGTGTGCGGCCCAGGCCCCAGCCCGACCATTTCGACGTAGCCGCCATGGCGACCGTACTGCGACCAGATGGCCGCCGTGTCGCCGCGCCACACCTCCGTTCCGTCGAGCACGACGCTGGCCCAGCCGATGCTGGGGTCGCCGAAGAACTGCACGCCGGCCGCCGTGATCGCTAGCTCGATCGTCACTTCAACCCAATCGGCCTCGCCCCACAGCACCTGGCTCAATCCGTAGCGGATGCTCTGGCTGCTGTTGACGACTCCAATGCCGGCCGGGCTGGGATTACCGAAGCCGTTGGCGGGTACGATCAGCACCGGCGGACTGTCGAATTTGCGGCTATCGCCGCCGCTCACTCGAACTGCCAACCCCGGGGGCAAGTCCGGGACCGGTGCAGTCGGCACCACGATCGGTCCACAACCCACTTTCTGCTGACCGGCCGTATCGTGGCAAACCGTCCACGGCTGGCGCCCCAGGTTCTGCGCCCTCAATCCGAAAGCGCAGCCGTCGTCCCGCGCCGTCAACCGCAGCCCATCGGGCTCCATCTTCCATTGGTAGAGCCCAGTTTCCTGCGGACAGTACGGATCGTTGGATAATGTGAGTTGGTCGCCTTCGACGGCGTAATCGGCCGAGCTGGTCCAGCCGGTCAGGTCGTAGCCGATCTCCAACCTGCCGTCTGCCAGGGTCAGGTGCCAGAGGCCGCCGGCCGGTCGGTAGTCGGCGCAGCGGCGGCACAGCCACCACTGGGGCCAGGATGGGTCAAGCTTGGCGTAGCTGCCCGCCAGCGATTCGGCAGTCGGCCCGGCATCAGGCTGTCGGGCGACCTGACTCGGTTCGCCCGACGGGCGCACCGAGCAAGCAACCGAAAGGACAAGCAGGGCCGCCGGCACGGCCATCGCCGTCACCGGCGGCTTCCTGTTTGCCACTTGGGATGCGACCAATTCGACTGCCTCCAAGTGATGTTGTCGTGACCAGGCTAGATGATTCACCAGTCAAGGCGATTGGTCAAGCACCGCAGCCGGGCCTAGTCGCGCTTTACGAAATCCAGAGCGAGGAAATTTCACCGACCCATTCGTCACCCTGGCGTTGGTACTCGAGTTGGAAGCCTCCGCCGCTCAAATAGCCTGTGGTCGAGTCCTGGCTGACGGCCCAGCTGTTGGACAGCGAGACAACCGCCCGGTCGCTCCCCTGCAGCTCGATCTGGTCGAAGCGCAGGAAAAGGAAGTCGCCCTGCTGGTCGGCGCGCTGCTGAATCTCAGCAGGTGTCAGCGCCTCCAGCTCGACTTCCTCAAAGCCTTCGAGCCAGGCGGGCTCGATATTCTCCAGTGACACGACGACGGCACCTTGCTCCAGCAGCAGGCCGACGTCGGGCAGCTCCTCGGCCAGCAGCGCCCGCTCGAGTGTCTGCTGCACCAGGCTCGCCTTGATTTCGTCTTCTCGTTGGGCTGGATCGCCGGCGCTGGCGCATGCCGCCAACAACAAGCCGGCGATTCCGATCAACACTACCCGTAGCAACACTTTCATCTCCCTACCTCCATGGGCTCAATTCGCTCAGGCCTGAGACCAAGCTACCGGCCCGGGACATTTCAAAGCTGTCGGGGTTGTACAATAGCTCAGCTCCCTGGCGGGCAGCCCGTGCCCCCAGCCCAGCGGCACAACCAAACCTTATGACCAGCCATCGACCGTCCACCCAACCAGACGCCTCATCGCCCCAATCTGTTCCCGGCCGCCTGCGTCGGCGCCGGCTGATCGACCAGCTCAATTCCTACCTTGGCCGCCGCTTGATCCTGGTCCAGGCACCGGCAGGCTACGGCAAGACCACCCTGCTGACCGATTTCGTCGAACAACTTGACCAGCCGGTCTGCTGGCTCCACCTCACCTCGACCGACGGCGACCCTCGCCAATTGGCCGAGGCACTGTGGACTGAGCTAACTCGCCGGTTCAGGCGCCTGCACGGTGAAATCGAACCGGCCGCGCTGACCGACTTGGCGCCCGTCGGCATCGCCCGCCTGCTGGCCCAGGTTGTCCGAGATCACATCGACGAGCGATTCCTGTTGGTCTTGGACGACATCCAACAAGTCAATACCTCGGCGCCGGCCACCAGCCTGTTGGATGGCCTGCTGGCGGATATGCCGCCAAATGTCCAGTTCGCCATGGTTGGCAGGGCCCTGCCCCAGGTAAACCTGGCCCCGCTCGTCGTGGAGGCCCAGGTCGGCGGGCTTGGCCCGCGTGACTTGGCGCTGACGCGCGAGGAGACGCGCCAGTTGGCGCGGACGCGCGGCTTGGACCGGCTTGACGAGGTCGCACTGGAACAGATCTACCAGCGAACCGAAGGCTGGGTCGCCGGGATTCTCATGTTCTTGCTGGCCGGCCCGGAAGGTGACCGCATGGCGCTGCCCGGCCAGCAGCATGGTCCAGCCGGCTACTTGATGGATGCCATTGTCAGTCGACAGCCAGCGAGGGTGAAGCAGTTCTTGCTCGGTTCCTCCGTCCTGCCCATCATGACACCGGCGGATTGCGATCGATTGCTCGAACGCGATGACAGCGCTGAGCAGCTTGCGCATCTGGTCCAGACGGGCATGTTCACCCATCCGCTTTACGCCGAAGGTGGGCGCTACGAGTACCATCCGCTGCTGCGCGAGGCGCTGCTCGAGCACCTGGCTGAACATCAGCCGGATGAACTGGCCCGCCTACGCCTGAGGGCCGCCGATCTTTCAACCAGGAATGGGGCGCAGACAACCGCCTTCGACCTGTATGCGGCCGCAGGCCTCGTGGAACAAGCGGCCGCCACAGCCGAGGCGGCGGCGCCAGAGCTGTACGCCCGAGGTCACTATCAAACGATCACGGATTGGGCGGAGTGGCTCATCTCACAAGGGGCGCAGGCGCCGATTGTGTACCTGTACGCAGCTTCCCCGGTCATAGACATGGCCGACTATGCATCGGCTGAACGATGGCTCGAAGCCGCCCAGCGGGCCATCGGGTCGAATGACGATATCGAATTGCGAACACGGCTCCTAGCCACCAAGGCGCGGCTGGCGCATGTCCAGGGGCAGCACCGCCAGGCCCTGGAGATCGCTCGGGCTGCGCTTGCCGGACTCGGCGACCTGGGCGCGCCTGGTCGGCGGGTAGCTTGCCTGCGGATCATAGGCACGAGCTTGCTCCGCCTTGGTGAGGACTTGCCAGCCGCCGCCGAAGCGATTCAAGGGGCAATCAGCTTCAGCCAGCAGGCCGGCAACATCTACCTCCAGGCCTTGTCCTTGATCGATCTCTCTTCGGTTCACGACTTCACAGGAAACATGATGGAAAGTCATCAGGCCAGCCGGCAGGCACATGAGTTGCTGATGGAATATGGAGCGACCCACTCGCTAAGCATCTCCTTCAACAACCTGGCCGTCATGGCGCACTCGCTCGGCCGTTTTGAAGAAGCCGAGCGCATGTTCATCGAAGCGCTTCGCATCGCACGCCTGTCGGCCATCGACGTGATGGAGGCCGTCGTTCACTTGGGATTGGGCGATCTTCTGAGCGATGTCGGGCTGTCCAGCCAGGCCGGGGACCAATACGGTGAAGCGCTGCATCTGGCCCACCAGCTCGACGACCGGCGTCTGCTGCGCTACGGCTACCTGCAGACGGCGCAACTGCACCGCCGCAATGGCACTGAGACGCTGGCTGCCGAATGGCTGGCGCGCGCCGCGGCCGTTGAGGCCACCGACAGTCTCGACTTTGAACTTAGCCTCTACAGCCTCGCCCTTGAGGTTAGGTCGGATCCTGAGGCCGCCTTACGACGCCATGCCCGGCTGGCGGTTGACTCGCTAAGGAAATCGTCACGCGACCTGCTTCGCCTGGCCTGGGTTGCGGCCTGTGGCCATCAGGCGAACGGCGAGACTTCAAAGGCAATCGCCGCCTTTCGTCGGAGCTTGGACCTGGCCAACGCGCATCAGCTCGAACAAATTGTTGCCGGCGAACTGAGGCACGAGCCGGAAATGCTGGCCTTGGGCCAATCCAGCCTGGCCGATCACCCCGCCCTCGGGCAAATCCTGAACCGCCTGGCCGTGGGTGACTTGTATGCAGCAGAACGCGCTGAACCCAAGCAGAATGCGGTCTCGCCGGCCCGCCTGACGCTGACTGCGCTGGGCACGGCGGAAGTCAGGCATCAGGGAACCTTGCTTGACTCGCTGGCGCCGCAGCCGAGGCAGTTGTTGTTCTTCTTAGCCGACCGACAACCGATCAGCCGCGACCGAATCCTCGAGGCCTTCTGGCCCGGCACCGGCGCAGACAATCAGGCCTCCAGTCTGTATACCGCCCTTTATTCACTACGTAAGATCCTCGGCCCCGAAATTGTTTCCATCCAAGGCAGTCTCTATCAACTGAACCGCGATTGGGAGGTCTATTACGATGTCCGGGCCTTTGAACAGGCGGCTGAAGTGGCCGGTTCAATGCCCAAGACCGATCAGCGGCGTGCTTTTGTTGCACGGGAAGCGCTCAGACTGTATGCCGGCGAATACTTGCCGGAGTTCGATGATCCGTGGGTGATTGAACGACGTGACATACTGGAACGCACGCTCTCCGGCCTGCTCATGCAACATGCCGAGACTGTGCTGCTTGAGGGAGACCGTCAGCAAGCGGCGGCCAGTCTGGGCCGCCTAGTGGAACTTGAACCAATGCGGGAGGACCTGCACCTCCTTTACTGGCAGGTCCTGCTTGACTTGGGCCGCCGTAGTGAGATCGTGCATGGCTACATGGGCCTGGCGCGCCGCCTCTCGGACGAATTGGGAATCGAACCTTCGCAAGAGTTGCGCCAGTTCTACGAGCAGGTCCTCGAGTAACCCGCACCGCCCTTCCCTACGACCCGGCGCTCACACCGCGATCCCTTCCAACTGATTCCTGCACCTTGATCTTCAGGAAATCCTGAGGGTAGTTTGCATACCTTGGGGACAGTCCAATCCGTGGAAAGGTGACTGTCCCGATGACCAACCGAATGCCCAGCCAATCCGGAAACGACGGCGGAGGCGGCCGTCATTAGCATGGTTGGCCACGCCGTCCGGTGGACAGGCGCAGGCTCGTGAGACCATGCTCATCCCAATAACAAGAGGGGGGAACTATGCTAGCAGCCCTGAATCAACTCTTGACCCGATCGGTGGTTGATCCTGCGGTGAGGCAAGCCTACGACTTGAAACAGACTGAGCCGCTGCTCGTAGATTGCGGTTTCGAGCCAGAGATGGCCAGGCGCTTGTCAAAGTTGGAGGCGGCTTCGATGGCAGCCTACTTGCTGACCGTCTACGAGCTGGTGCATGCTGAACTCGAACGGAGCGCGGCACCCCACCACCCCTGGCCCGCCGATGGCCTGTCGGCCGGCCCAGCCCCAGTAGCCGGGGCAAAAAACGAAGCCGCCTAGAACCAACACTCGATGTTAGTACGGCGCGCGCCGAATGCCTGCCCTTGTCCCAACCCGGGCCGGGTCATGTGCCATGCGCTTGTTCGATTCGCCCGGTCGAGCTCATCGGCAGACTCGATGCACACCAGGCACTGGCAACAACCAATACGGGAGAGAAGCATGAAGCACCCACACTCGCCGGCGTCGCTCGAACTGGACGATGAGCTCGCCGGGATCCGCCAGCAAATTGAGGCTGTCATGGCCAGTCCTGACTGGGAGCTGCCCACCAAGCGCCGGGCGCTGCTGGAGGACCTGGCCCGGCGTCTGCGGCATACTTCGACCCTGTTGGAAGCTTGGCTGGCCGGCGCGCCCCATGCGTGAGAGCCTGGCATCCCTGACTACTGGTGATTGGGCACACCCGGATAGCTCATCAGGAAGTCGTTGATCTCGGCTCGGGCCATCGCCGGACTCAGCCGGTAATGTCGCTGCACCATCAGATAGAGCGCTTCCAAATTGCCGGCGATCGAGCTGGTGTCTTCGATGGTCAGCCGTGGCCAGCGCTGTCGCATCGCCTGGCACATTCGGTCCCAATGGTAGGTCGTCAACCCGTTCAGCATGACTTACCTCCACCTCGTGCCAGCCCGCCGGCAGCTAGTTGAACTCCCGCAGCGGGATTCGTTTTCAAAACCGCCAATCAGACATGAGCTCCCGGGGGGCCAGGTGGCATGCACCTGTCGATACAAACCCTGTACCCCCAGGTCATAGCGAACCCTCTCCCTGACCTGCTGTCTGGGCCAAAGGGATGGGCCCGCCTCCGGCGAGCCTCAATGAAGACTGCCGCTTTGGCCGCAGCCTTGGCAGACTGCCAGGCGGGCAAGATGCTCCGCCGCTCGTTCGCCCACCACGGCTCGCCAGGGCTTTGCCGATCTCAAGCGAGACTATCGGTTTCGAGGCTGAGCAGGTAGTCCGCCGCCTGATGGCGGTTCTGCAATTCGAGCTTCTGCAGAATGCTGTGGACATGGTTCTTGACCGTACCCAACTCGATCACCAACGCCTCGGCGATCTCCTGGTTCGAGAGCTGGCGGGCGACCAGTGTCAACACTTCGCGCTCGCGCTCTGTTAGCTCCTGGTAGCGCCGGCCCTCGGTGTGCGGATCCAATCGCATCCGGCGCAGTTTGGCCAGATGGTCCATCAACACCGGCGCCAGGTCCCGGGCAACCCGACCATCGCCGTTGCACACGGCCGCTATGGTGGCCAATGCCTCTTCTACACTCTCGTCGCGCAAGATCAAGCCGGTCGCACCGGCCTCGACCGCCGCCAATACGGCCGACTCGCTGCGAGGAATGCCGCTCAGGACCACCTGCACGGCCGGCAGCGAAGTTGCCACCCGCTGCGCAAAGGCCAGAGCATCCTGTTGGAAGAGCGAGGTGCCGAGCGCCACCACGTCGGCCCGCTGGACGGCCTGCCAAGCCTGTTCATAGTCCTCGACAAGCTCAACCTGGCCAATCCTGTCATCGTCCTCAAGCAACCGTTGCCACAGGCCGGCGTGAAGCCTGACCGGCTCGACCAGGACAACTCTACTCTTGGCTTCCATCCTGCTTCCCTCCCCAGAATCCCTCGATGCCCGCGGATTAGTGCTGCAGTTGCCAGCCGCCATCGACCAGGGCCGGCTGGAGCGAGGCCGCCTCATGGCGGTCCGAAGCGCCAAGCTTCTTGAGCAAGTTGTGCACGTGGTTCTTAACAGTGCCGACCTCGATGACCAGCTCATGGGCGATTTCGGCGTTGCTCATCCCTTGGCGCAGAAGTTGAAGGACCTCCGACTGACGGTCGGTCAAGCGCGCCGCCTGGCCGCCATCGCCATTGGCATGCCAGCCCGGCAGCCGATAGCCCGCCAATTCCGCGATCCGCTTCATCATGCGGCCGGCTACGTCTGGACAGATGTCGACCTCCCCGGCGAGCATTGCGCGCAGAGCCTTTGCCAACTCCGCCGGCGAACTCCGCCCTCGCACGTAGGCGGTCGCACCGGCCTCGATCATCCGCACAATTGACTCTTCGCAAGGGTCCCAACCGAAGACCAGAATCGGCAGGCGGCTGCCGCGACGGCGAATTGTCTCAATGAAGCGGGCTGTTTGCTTCTCGCCGATAGCCCCAACGTTCAGCAGCAACGAAACCGAATCGAAGCCTTGCAGACGCTCCCAGGTTGGTTCGAGATCCCAGGTGAGGTGAACCCGACCAAACGCCTCGTCGTTGTAAAGCGCCCTTTGCAGCCCGTCAAAGGCAACATTGTCGCCATCCACCATAATGACTTGATACGTCAACATGGTCTCCTCCTCAGCGTAAACTTGGCTCAACCTATCCATTAGCCCTGATTGACCGCCAGGGCCCGTACGATGGCGATCGCATCCTCAAACTCGGCTGATTTGTCAAAGAAGTAGTCAGCGCCAAGCTTTAGGCTCAACAGGCGGTATTGTTCGAACGCGAAGTTCGTCAACACGATCACAATCGGGCGGGGGTCGAGACCCTGCGTTGCTTGCAGCACTTCGAAGCCATTGCCCTCAGGCAGACCGAGATCCAGGATGACAGCCTCCGGGGAGTAGCTGCTTAGCTGCGTGATTGCCCCCTGCGCCGTCTCAGCAGTACCGACTACGTCGATGCCGGCTTGTTCGGCCAACATATCCTGTAATCTCTGGCGCACGACTTTGGAATCTTCTACGATGAGAACCTTCATCGCCAACTCAGATTTGTGTCAACCTTATGCAAGTCGAACTCACCTCTCCTAACTGTCTCCAAGGATAGTGTGGCGTCGGCACCCTGTGAATCAGGCCGTGTCCTATTCGGTTGTCAGCGAAATAAGTGGAGAAACGTAGGACCAGTCCTACACGTGGTCAGGGAGTGAGATCATGCTCCAGCGCGTAGCGGATCAGTTCGGCGGTTGTCTCCAGGCCAAGCTTGTCAAGGATTCGACGGCGGTATGTGCTGACCGTCTTGGGGCTGATCGCAAGTTCCTCAGCAATCTGGCTCACGGAGAGCCCCGAGCCGAGCATCCGTAGGGTTTCGAACTCGCGATCCGACAGCGCATCATGCGCGATGGGCTCGTGTTCACCTGCCAGCACATTGGCCAGACTCTCAGCCAGATCGAGGCTGACATACTTGCCGCCCTTCTCAACTCGACGGATTGCCTGGACAAGCTCATCTGGCGCGCATTCCTTGGTCAGGTAGCCAGCGGCGCCCGCCCGCAGCGTGCGCAGGGCATATTGTGTTTCCTTGTGGACGCTCAGCACGAGGATTGGCAGGTCCGGTTTGGCATGCCGCAGTTCCTGAAGGACCTCAAAGCCGCTGCCATCTGGCAGAGAAACGTCCAGGATTACCAAATCCCATGCCTCAAGCTTGCCCATTTGAATCGCTTGGCGCCCGGTCGAGGCTTCCCCGCCGACCTCGATGCCTTCCTGGTCAGCCAGGATTCGACTCAGGCCCTGGCGGACGACGGCATGATCATCAACGATGAGCACGCGTGTCATGGGGCGTCTTCATCCGTCTCCGGAGGTTTCGTCGGAAGTTGAATGGCCACCTTGGTCCCCTGGTCGGGCCAGCTTTCAAACTCGACCTTGCCGCCGAGCAGGCTTGCCCGTTCGCGAATGCCGACCAATCCCAGTCCTTCGGATACCTCCTCAGCATCTTTGCCCAGGCCGACCCCATTGTCCTCCACTTCAAGCTTGAGCCAACCATCAAGCTCCTTGAGCCGGACACGAACCTGGCTGGCATTGGCGTGCCGGGCGACGTTGGTCAGCGCCTCCTGCAGAATACGGAAGGCGCCCGTTGCGACCCGCCCTGGCAATTCAATCAGCTCGAGATTGGTTGTCAGGCTGCATGGGATGCCGGAGCGCTTGGTAAACTCTCCGACCTGCCACTCGACCGCCGCCACCAATCCCAGATCGTCCAGTACACCCGGCCGCAGTTCGGTCGCGATCCGGCGCACGGTTTCAATCGTGTCGTCAATCAGCTTGGCCATATCGGCCGCTCGCTTCCGCAGCAGAGCTGATTCCTTCTCCGATGGACCGGCCTCGATCCGGTCCCGCAGCCAAACTATGTCCATCTTTAAGCCAGTCAATGCCTGGCCCAGTTCATCGTGCACTTCCCGGGCAATCTGCGTCCGCTCACGTTCGCGAGCGGCCTCCAGCCGGCTGGAAAAGGTCCGCAGTCGTTCCTCCGAGCGCCGAATTCGCCGCTCGACCTCTTGCAGGGTCTGATAGGCCAATGCGTTCTCGAGGGCGACGGCTGCGATTTGCGCCAGCGCCTCGACCCTCTCGACGTCCTCTTCAGTAAACTCGTCGCCGTTTTCGCTGTCGTGAAGCTCGATGAACCCAATCAGCTGCAGTTCTCGGTCACGGATTGGAACGAGCAGCATCGACCGAGCTGCCGGGGTATCCTCGGGCACGATCGGCGGCAGGACCGGCACTTCGTCCGTCGACCGGTAGGATCCAGGCTCCGACGTCAAGTGCTCCTGACGTGGCTCATCCAGCGCAAAGCTGGCAGCCAACGGAACCCACTGCTCACCAGCGACATAGGCGCTGGCAACGAATCGATCCCCGGTTTTGCGCGCGGCAAATGCGGCGCGGGCCCCGGCCAAGATGGCGGCCTCTTCGGCAATCGCTTCCAACAGTGGATCGGCCTCCAGTCGGGCTGCCAGCCGTTTGGATGTCTTGAGCAGTCCTTCGGCTAGATCCGTTGCCCGCCGACGGCGTGTGATATCCCTGACCAGCAGGAAGACCCGCGCTCGATCCTCGGACGGGGTCACCTTGCGTGAGAATTCGATGTGCCGCTGCTGACCGGACTTGGTCTTAATGGATGTTTCGTGTTGAGCAAGTCCCGATTGCTGGCCCGCGCCTTCGCCAATGAGGCCTCGTACGTGCTGACGCTCTTCGGGAACGATCAGGCCAACAATCTGATCGAGATCCTTAAGCTCCTCCGGCTTGTAGCCCGTGATTCGGCCCATCGCTTCGTTGACGTAAGCGACCTCACCGGCCTCGAGCGCCACCACACCCAAACCCATGTCACTCTGCGCATCCAGCAGACTTTGGTATAGGCTCGTTTGATCCCCCAAGGCCTGCTCCATCAAAGCCACGCCCGTGATGTCCTGGCCGGTCCCCCGCATTCCAGTTGGCCGGCCCGCCTCATCCGTCAGAATACGGCCGCGGCCGTGAAGAATACGAACACGGCCGGCCGGCGTCACAATCCTGTGGTGGAAACTGAATGGTTGGTGATCCTGGTAAGCCTGGTCAATGCGCTCTTGCATCCAGCCCTGATCTTCCGGGTGCACCAGGTCCATAAAGCGATCGTACGTAATCGGCTCACCCTCCGGGTCGAGCCCATAAACCCGGTACATTTCGGCCGACCATGTCAGCTCGCCCAAGGCTAGGTCCCACTCCCAGCTGCCCATGTCGGCCAGTTCCTGGGCTTCCTCGAGTTGATGGGTGCTCCGCTGCAGCTCGAGTTCCGCCTGGCTCAATCGGCGGTAGGCCAGCGCATTCTGGAACTTGATGGAGGCAATCTCAGCCAGAGCGCTCGCCCGATCCAGATCAAAGCTGGTGAACACGCTCCCATCCAGCTTGTCATGCAGCTCGAGGAAGGCAATCGGCCGGCCGTCGCCGTCTAGCACCGGTACGGTCAGCGCGCTCTCCACTTGCAGCCGCCGGCGCAGTACCGGCCCGACCCGCTTGTCACTGTCGGAGTTGACCACAAGAACCGGCCGGGCCGTCTCGAGCACCAACGCCGGCAAGCCGGCCGCCGGATCCAGGCCGTCGGGCAGCTCGGTCACCCGGTCTGTCCGCTGGTAGGAGGACGACAGGAACCCTCCGTCTGACCGCAAGCCGGCCCAACCAGCCTTAGCCCCCGTCAGACGGAGCCCCTGGATAACCAATTCATCGAGCAACCGGTCAGGATCGAGGTTGCGGGCGAGCCGCTGGCTGGCTTGAAGGAGATCCTTGGCGCTGTCTTCGGCTCGGCGGCGCTCGTCGATTTGCTGCTGCAGTTCCTGGTTGGCTGCCTGCAATTCGAGTGTCCGGACATTGACCCTGCGCTCCAACTCCTCGCGCGCCCGACGCAATGCGCGTTCGCCTTCCCCCCGTTCAATGGCATCCGACAGGATGTTGGCGACCAATTGGACGAAAGCCACGTCCTCGGCGGTGAAGTGGCTCGATTGCGCCGTGTGCACCGCCAGCACACCATACGGCTGTCCACCAGAACTCACAGCGACGGCGACGGCACCGCCGGCGCTACCGCTTGGCAAATAGGGCGCCGGCTCAAATCGCGTTTCCGTGCTGTAGTCTTCGACCAGGATCGGCCCCGACGAAAACAGGGCATAGCCGAGTTCGAAGCGGGTGTCCGAGGCCATGACTTCGCCGATGGCCATCACTGAACCTGTGCCGGCCAGCGCCTCCAGGACCAGATGGTCGGCGTTCTCATCAAAGCGCACAAAGGTGGACCAGGCGACTTGCATGCTTTCGGCCGTCAGTTCCACCGCCTCCTGCGCCAAACGCTGTGGATCCAGTTCGGCCAGGGCGCGTTTGCCGAGCTCGGCGGCGGCTGCCTGCTGGCTTGCCCGGCGCCGGGCTTGCTCCTGCACCTGGTGGCGCTGGCTGACATCGATAAACGACTCTATACGGCCGCCTGCATAAGGCCCTTCCTCGATCGGTGTGCTGCCATACTCAAGCCAGCCGGGGCCATCGTCCGGTGGCGCCGCCAATTCAAGTTCGATCCCGCGCAGGTACTCACCCTCCTGGTAACTCTGCCGGACCTGGGCAGCAAACCCCACCCCGTCCATCAGCCCCGGGCCGAGCCGGTCGGCCAGCACGGAAGTGGCCTCTTGCCCGAGCAAATCCTCCAGCTCCACACCAAAGACCTGCTCATACTGCCGGTTCGCCCATGCCAGCCGCAGCTTCGAATCAAGCACCATGAAGGCGACCTTGCTTCGGCCAAAGACGTCTTCGACCAATGACTGGTGGTCGGCGAGCCGCTCTTGCAGATCTTGGAATGCTTCAGCCCGCGCCAGATACGCGGCGTAGAGACCAGCAATACGCAGCAGCGCCTGGCGTTGGGCCATTCGCAGAGGCGGCCTGGCGCTCCACAAGAACAGGAGTACCCCACCGCTGGATCCTGGTTCACTTGCCGCCAAAAGCGGCAGCGCGATCCCGCCGGCCAAGCCCGTCCCTCCCGACAAACGCATGCCAGCCCAGACCTCGTGGGTCGATTCGCCCAGATCCCACGCGGGCTTGGCCGAGGCCCACACCTGGCCCAGCAGCCCTTCGCCCGGCCGGTAGGGTTTGGCCTGTTCACGCGCCACTCGGTTGGCTGGGATGGACAGGCTCTGCCACTGATCGTGAAATGTGAGCAATCCCCGCGCGCTGTCCGGCCGCCACACCTGGCATACATCCAAACCCAGACGGATGCAGGTCAGTTGGAGCAGCGATTGCTGCGTTTCTGATGGGTCGCCCAGCTCGGAGAGGAGCTGGGCCGCCTCGTACTCAAGTTGGGAGGCAGTCTCCTGGTCGATGCGCCACAGCTGGCTTCCTAGATTGGCCGCGGCCGCCTGGGCAAAGCTAAGCTCTTCGGCCGCCAGATCCCACTGCTCCGTCGCCATCAGTATCAGCAGCCCGGCCAGTTCTCCGCCGGCCATCACCCGCAGTGCAAGGATGGAAGCAGGCCCTTCAGCCTCCAGCAGCTCGAAGGCAAGCTCGTCTGGCGCCCGGGAAACATCGGGCAGATAGATCATCGGCTGACTGTAGGCAATTTCGGGAAACTGACCGGCGTCGATCCGCAACTCGCCCGAGAATTGGTCTTGAGTCTGGGCCCCATACGTGGCGCGCAAGGTGGCCGGCCCGGTCGGGGCGTGGGCTTCGATGAAGACAGCTCCCTCAGCCTGCAGCGATTCTGCAATCGCAGCCGTCCCCCTTGTCAGCAGGTCGCTTTCATCGGCGACCGAGCGCAGCACCTGGGTCAGATCAGCCTGCTGCTGGTGCAGCTCTTGACGCCGCTCCATTCGGCCGAGCCGGGGAGGCCGGATCGAGAACACAGGACGGCGGTAGGCCAGGACCGCCAGCAGGGCGGTACCCAGCACGACCAGGGCCACAGCCAGCCACAAGCGGGCGACTGCCCGATCCACCATTGGCAGGAGCCAACCACTCTCCAGGGCAATTAGGGCGGTAATGCTGGACAATGCAAACAGCACCGCAAGCCAAAGCCCGCGGCTTGTCCTTTGATGTGACGAGCTTTTGCGATGCATCGTCTGAGGGGAAAGTTCCCCAGGCTTGGTGGACAAGGCTCGTTGCCTCCGGCAGCAGTCCGACGCCATGTTCAACCCAAGAGCGTTTTCCCAGACTGCGGCACCCGGTGTGCCGGGCACAGCGCCGACGGAAATGAATTGTCAGGTAGCCTGGTTCGTTACCACGCATCTTTAGCATACCCGATGCCAGCCCAATTCGTTTAAGTGATATGGAGGCAGCTTAGATATGATGAGAGCCCGCGGGGCTCCGCGGGCTCTCAACCGGCGCCTGGGAAGATCGGCGCAGGTTAGATATATCTGGGCCGACGCAGCAAGGCGACGACGAAGACGAACAGGGCCGATCCGATGATCGACCACACGATCGGCAGTGGCGTCGCTCCGACGCGCACGGTCAACAGCTCAGGCAGGTTGAGTTGGCCGGCCAGCCAGGAGCCAAGTACGGCTCCGACGAAGCCAACGACGACTGAAACCAGACATCCGCCGAGGGAGTAGCCGGCCACCAGTTGGCCGAGCGTACCGATCACGCCCGCCACCAGCAGCAACAGCAGGAAATCCAAAAGTGTCATCACGTACCTCCTTCGTCGGCCGGGCCGCAGACGCATGCACGCCCAGACCGGCCGCGAAACTTAGAGGGCACCCAACAACCACAGGACCAGCAGCACCAACAGAATGGTCCCTAAGATTCCGCTGGGGAAGTAACCCCAACTTCGGCTGTAAGGCCAGGATGGCAGGGCGCCAATCAGCAGCAGTACCAGCAGGATGACAAGAATCGTGCTCATATTCATCACCTCCGAATGCCTGTGTAATCCGCGTTCTCGTCTGCATTGTCGGGGTCCCAGCCTCCGGCGGCCATAGACCGCGGTAACAGTCGTAGAGAGGCCCTCAGGTACGCTCTGTGGTGCCCGCTCACACCACCCACTTGCACGCGATCCGGCTGGCTCGGCAACGGGCGCACGGCCGCCGGGCTCGGCAGCGTGGAGCAACTCTCAGCCGTTGCATCGGGGACCGTACATGGTGGTGAAAGAGGGAAGAAGCGGGCGGCGGTGCCGCCCGCTTCCTTGATTCGTGTGGCTCAGGCGGCCATCACGCGGCGCAGCCAGGAGCTCTCAACTTCTCGTTCCAGTTGCAGGCGAAGCTCAATCAGCCCAGCCCCAATGTCGGCCAGCAGCGTGTCGAGCTCTTGGCGAAAGTCCTGCCAGGCATCTTCCGCATCCAACCGAATCTTCACCAGGCTGCTTTCGGCCAGATCAAGCTGTTCAGCCAAAGCCTCAATCCGCGCCATGAGCTCTTCGTCGCCCCTGACTTCCACCTGGGCAGCCAGTTCGGCCAGCTCTTCTCGCCACAGTGACAACTGGGCCTCGACCTCGGCCACATAGGCCTGCTGCGTCGGGTCGGCCGGCGCACCGGCCTGGTCATCCGCGTTGCGGGCGTCCACCACCAAGACGGCGATGAGCAGGGCAGCCGCCAGTATGACCCCGATCGTCACAAGGATGTTCCCAGTGCGCATATTGCCTCCTCCTGAGTCAGCCTGTGATCAGGGTCCGGGCGCTAGACGGTGTTCCGGGGCCGGTAGAGCAGCACCCAGACCGCCCTGGCAATCGCCCAGGCGACCAGCAGGTAGACCAGCATGGCAATGATCGCCGGAATTTCGAGTACAAACCCTTCGGCCGACGGTTCGGCCGTCAGTCCCTTGAAGGGCAGGACGAAGATCTCGGTGATGCCGTAAATGAAGGTAGCAAAGGCGTTGCTCGGATTGGCCGCCATCATCTTCAGCAGCACCCGCAAGCCGATAAGCCCCTCCAACACACCGAACACAAACCAGATCAGTTCCGTGAACTTGAAGGTGAACAGCCGCTGCTCCTTCACCATCTGCCGCTCGCGGCTGGCGATCTCGGCCTCTTCCTCAGCCCGGGCCCGGGCGTGCATGGCCTCAAGATCACTCGAACCCTGACGACGTTGCATTGGCTCCTCACGTCGTTCTTCCCGCGGGTTATCCATGGTCAACCTCCTTCTCCTTCGCTGTCGATTTTTCCCAGCGAGTAGATCGAGCCTAGGCGAAATTGCGGACTGCCTCGATAGACCCAGGGTTGAATGCGGGGCCGGCCCGGGATACATTGCCTTCTCGGGCGTGGGCGCGACGGCCGGCGTTCGGCCCCGGGTAGCCGCGTGGCTATTCTAGGGGAGAGTCCGGGCTTACCCTGCCGCCGGGGTCAGCGCCGGGAACGGCAGCTCGCCGAGCAGGTCATCGGCCTGGCGCAGAATCTCTTCGGTGGGCATGATTGTCGCCCAGCGCAAGTCCCGGCAGTAGGCCTCGGTCCTCTCTCCGGTCAGCGCCACGGTGTCCTCCAAGTGCATGACCAGTCGTGGGATCCGCAAGGCCTCGGCCAGAGCGGAAGGGCCCCCCTGCAGCCCAATGAACAATCGACTGCCGGAGAGCAGGGCGGCCAGGCCGCCTACAGCCAGTTCCCCAGCCAACACCAAGCTGCCGCTGCCAGTCGCCTGTTGGATCGTCTCGGCGTTGTCTGGATGGCCGATCATGACAACCCGCATCCCCCGGGCAACCACGCCGCGCGCCAGTGCGATCCATCGCTCAAGGGGGATCAACTCCATGACTTCGGGACCGGGAGCCAGCAGACAGGCATAGCTAAAGGTCTCCAGATCTTGGCCCGCCAGCGAATGCTTGAAGGATGTCCAGTCGTCGGCCAGGATGGGAAACTCCAAATCCGTACCTTTGGCGGCGACACCCAGCCACGTAAGCAAATGCAGGGAACGCCGGACGTCGGGCTCTCCGACCGGATACAGCATGTAGCGCCGGATATCGGGGCAGAACTGCCCTTTGAGGTAATGTCCGGCGATGGCGCGGCTTCCTAACAGGTAAGCAAGGACGTTGGCCGCGGTGCTGCATCCCTGCAACTGGAGCACGAGGTCGAAACGACGGGATTGGGCGAGCTGCAGGAAGGCCGGGATCCGTTCGATCGAGACGGGGCCGCGATTGAAATCGGGAAACCCTGGCACTTCCAGGTAATCATCGATGTAGTAGCTGAACCTTCGGGCGAAATCGCGGCCCCAGCCGGAACTGACCAGCGTGATCTGGGCATTGGGCAGTGCATCGCGTAGCGCCCGCAGCGGGGGGACCAACGCCAACATGCCTGCCAGCCCGCGTGCCCGCATAACACCTACCCGGCCAGGCAGCGTATCCCCAAGCCGATCGAGCATGCCGGATCTATCGGTCAGGGGACTTTCCATGTCTGCACCTCCTGAAGGATCAGCCTGGTTCTGCGATGAGCAATACGCTAGCCGGGAGGTTGGCCGCTGCCATCGATCCAGGGACCAGCCAGTGGTACAGCCCGGGACACAATCAGTCGACGGGCGGATGGCACGGCTGTCATCCAGCCGATTGGCGCGGCTGGGTAATGGCCTGATCCGGCTGGCGCGTCTGCCTGCTGGGCTCAACCGATGAGACCGCCTGCAGCCTTCGCCATGCCAGCCCAATGGCCAGCACTGGCAAGACCAGCCGAAACCCCACCAGACCGATCATCCACTGCAACAAGGGGACAAAACCCCGCAGTATGACATCCTGAAACAGCCTAAGTCCGTAGGTGGCTGGCATGAACCAGGCAAGGCTGCGCACGGGCTACCAGAGCGCATCAAGCTTGATGAAGAAACCGGTGAAGAACACACTCGCCAGGAGCAGAATCATGCTGTACTGCACGGCCTGGCCGTCCGACCGGGCGAGCAGTGAAATCACCAGCCCCGGCCCAACCGAGGCAAAGGCAACGCCGGCTGCCATCAGGGCGTAGCCGGGCCAGTCACCGGTCATTGGCAAGTTGAGCAACGGGAAGGCCACTAGCACCAGAATTGCGGCCACCCTCGTCGACAAGATGAGATGGCTCAGATACTTGCCGACAACCAATTCAATGCCAGTCAGCGGCGTCGCCCGGAACAACTCCAAGTAGCCAAGCGACCGGTTCCTGTTCTCATGGCGACTCTGGAATGGCTGTCCTATCGTGGGCGGACTTCGCAAACATCGCCGGCCAAAAGTTCGTCAACATGTTCCATCGTAGGCTGGCTGCCGCCCGATCGTGATGGCCCGCCGGCCCGCGGCTGGATAGGAATCCGGACACAGATTGAGGCCTCAGCGGGTTGACCCCATCCTTTGCCGACATTAGAGTTAGCCGCGATCGGCTGCCGCGCGCAGCCAGCGTATGATCCGGCCACGCGAGGATTTGACGGCAGCCTCTCTCAGATGACCCCCTCACCCTTCCACCCTGACTCGGCCGGCTTCTGGGCGCCAGCCAACCGCCGGCAGCGATTGGCGCTGGTCGCCCTGCTGGTGCTGGCGGCGGCCATGCGCTGGTTGGGGATTGCCAACACCGACCCAACCGCCGTCGTCAACATGCCATTGCCGGACGATGCCTTCTACTACCTGACTCTGGCGCGCAATGCGGCAGCCGGCCACGGCCTGACCATTTCGGCGGATGGCACGCCTACCAGCGGGTTCCAACCCTTGTGGGGGCTGGTCCTGATCGCGACGCAGGCGCTGGCTGATCTAGGCCCCTCCTTTCCCATGGTGACGGCCGCCCAGATGCTTGGCGCCACGCTCGGCCTGGCGGCCGGCCTGATCGTGCTCGACCTAGTCAGCAGGCTGAGCGCCAGCCCAACCCTGGGTCTGGTGGCGGCAGCCGGCTTTCTGCTTTCTCCTCAGGTGCTCAAGCACCAACTCAACGGCATGGAGACCTCGCTGGCGCTCATGGCGGGGCTCGTCCTGCTCTGGCTCAATCTGACGCTTGAGCAATGGGTCAGTTCTCGCCGATATTGCCTATTGGCCGGCGCCCTCAGTGGGCTGGCGCTGCTCAGCCGCGTGGACCTGCTCATCCTGCTGGGCGCGGGTTGGCTCGTTCTCTTCGCGCTGCAGCCAGCCATCCTGCGCCGCGTGGCCTGGCCACACTATCTGGCTGGGCTGGCGCTGCCGTTGTCGGCCTGGACCCTGCTGGCCGTAAGCCTGGGGGTCAGCCCGATCCCTGAATCCGGCGAAGCCGTCCGCAACCTGACTTTGATGGTTCGGCACCTGCCGCTGCGCGATTTGCTCGGGAGCTTGCAGCGGCCGGATCTGTTTCTCCCGTTCTATGGCGCCAACTTGCTCGAGTTCAGTTCGGCCTGGGTGCGCCAGACACCGTTGATGCTGCCATTGACCCTGCCACTCTTTGCCGCAGCGGGGGTTGAGCGTGGTGTCGTGTTCAGCGCAATCCTGGCGATATTGCTTTTCGGCTTGGCCGCCGGCGTCGCCTATCACCAGCGCGGCACGCAGTTGGGCCGGGCTTGTGCCATTTGGCTCGTCTTCACCATGGGAGCCACGCTGGCCTATGCTTTTGCCGTGCTCGGCCCGTGGTTCTACCAGCGCTACACTGCAGGGATTGCCGCCATCGCCAATCTGATCCTGCTCGCCGCGCTCGCTAGCGTGCTATTCCCCACGCGCTGGGGCAGCGCTTCGACCGTCGCGGCGGCATTGGCCATGCTGGCCGGTTTCGGGGCCCTGATCGGGGCCGGCTCTTACCGTTGGATTGTGGCTGGCCCATCGGTGGTCGGCGACGATGGTTTCTACCGGGCCGCTCAGTACATAGACCAGGAGCTGCCGCCAGACACACGGGTTGGAGTCTTCTCGGCGGGCCTCATCAGCTATTACGCGCACCAACCGATCATGCCGCTGGACGGCAAGGTGCACCAGGGCGCCCGGCAGGCGCTAGCCGAGGGACGCATGCTGCGCTTCCTTTGCCA
>DASWJQ010000043.1:0-30504 GCA_036397095.1 Anaerolineales bacterium | reverse complement strand
ACGCCGCTGACTCACCGAGTCGGGCAGGGCGAAACCTGTCTGCAGATCGCCGCCTTCTACGGCGTCTCGGTCCAATCGATCATCCAGCTCAACCAGCTGGCAACCACCTGTCTACTATCAACCAGCCAGAACCTGTTGATCCCCCATCCGACAGCGACGCCGACCTCGGAGCCGACGGCCACGTTGCCGCCGGCCGAGGCCACCCGCGCCGCCTGCCAGACAGTTGACTACGAGGTCGAGGCCGGCGACAGCCTGTTCGGCATCGCCCAGAATTACGCTGTTGAGATGCAGACGATCAAGGATTGGAACAGCATGACCGGCGATGGCGTGTTCGAGGGCCAGGTGCTGACGATCCCGCTGTGCCAACGCACGATTGCCACCGGTCCGACGGCCACACCGACCGTGCCGCCGCCCTATCCGGCGCCCAACTTGCTGCTGCCCCAGGACGGCGCTGCCTTTGATCTTTCGACCGACACGATCACCCTACAGTGGGCCGCCGTCGGTGAGCTCCGGGAAGGCGAGTACTACCGGGTGACAATTATCGATGTGACCGAAGGTTCCGGTACCCGCCGCATCGATGACTATGTGACCGACACCAAATACATCATCCCGTCCAGCTTCCGCCCCAACGAAAGCCAGGCCCATATCATGCGCTGGTGGGTCGAAACCGTTCGCCAGATCGGCACCAACAGCCGCGGCGAGGGCCTGTACGAATCGGCCGGCGCCGAGAGTTTGAAGCGCGACTTCTCGTGGGCCGGAGCCCCAACTGGCGCCTCCACGCCGACGCCTGGCAGCTAGGGACTCTCGGGGTTGGGAATTAGGGATTAGGGATTTGTAGTCCGGACCTGGTTCATTACCCCCATGGGGGCACGCCGTGGCGTGTCCTTCTGCGTTTCATGCCTTGCGTGACCTCTGGATTCTCCTCGGCCTCGGCACTCCCGAAGCCAGTCCACCTTCAATGTTGACAGCGAAAACCCGGTAAGTGCTCGCGGCATGACGGTCGAGGCGCGGTGCTCGCCATCCAAACCGGCCTGGCCACGCCTCGACCCGGGAGAAGCGCCTGAGGAACCGGGTGTGGGGTTCTTGACCAGGCGCACCCCCGGGCTCGCGACGAGTGTGATGACTCCGAGGTTGGGGTCGACCGTCAACTCGACGGGCCATCATGCCGACATCGGAGGTCGTTCGGTTTGCCAGCTAAATCTTCAAGGCTTCGATCGTCTCGCGGACGCGGGCGGCCGAAGCATCGAGCTGGCCTTGCTCGTCCGAATTCAACTCATACTCGATGATTTTTTCCAAGCCGCCCCGCCCCAATTGCACCGGGACACCGAAGAAGATGTCCCGCTGGCCATACTCCCCTTCCAGGTAGGCCGCAGCCGGCACGACCAGGTGCCGGTTGCGCAGGATGGCCTCCACCATTTGGGCCAGGGCCGCCGCTGGGGCATAAAAAGCGCTGCCCGTCTTGAGCAGTCCGACAATTTCGCCGCCGCCTTTGCGGGTGCGCTCGACAATAGCATCCAGCCGATCCTTGGGCAGCATACGATCCAGGGGCACCCCAGCTACATTCGAGTGGCGCGTCAGCGGCACCATGTCATCGCCATGGCCGCCTAGCACGTAGCAGTGAACGTTCTGCACGCTGACATCCAGCTCCATGGCCACGAAACTACGCATGCGGGCTGAGTCCAGGATGCCGGCCTGACCGATCACCCTTTCGCGCGGCAGCTGGCCGACCTTCATCGCCAGGTACGACATGGCATCGAGCGGATTGGTCAGCATGATGTAGATAGCGCTTGGCGAGTCCTTCAGTGTGCCCTCGATCACCTGGCGCACGATGGCGCTGTTGGCCTCAAGCAGATCGTCACGGCTCATCCCCGGTTTGCGCGGCAGACCGGCGGTGACCACGATGATGTCCGACCCTTGCGTCTGCCGGTAGTCGTTAGCGCCAATCACGCGCACATCCGAGCCGATCACGGGCATGGCCTCGGTCAAGTCGAGCGCCTTTCCCTGAGGCATACCCTCGACCACATCCACCAGCACAAGATCGGCCAGCTCTCGCTCGGCCAGCCAATGGGCGGTCGTCGCCCCCGTATGCCCAGCACCCACAATCGTCACTTTAGCCATCGGTCCTCCTCTGGAATGTTGGGATCAATGATCCGGCCTGATGGCCGGTCGGAAACGAAAGGTCTGGCCCTGCTGCGCAGTGTGTTCGGCGGTCTCACTCGTCCGGCCAGTAGACTACACCTTCGAGGTCGTGCGCCGTCGTTCGGACACTGCCCTCCAGCCGCACAGCCGCTCCCTGGCCGGCTTCGACCCGCCCGATCAACCATGCGGCTTCGCCTTGCGCCTCGGCTTGCGCCATGAACCCTGCCAACCGATCCTGGGGAACGGCCAGCAGCAGGCCTCCGGAAGTCTGGGCGTCGAAGACCACGGTCTGGGCAAGTTCGGGGATGCCCGGATCGAACGTCACCCGATCGTGGAAGTAGCTCCGGTTGTCGGCCGAACCGCCCGGAACCAGCCCCTGGGCCGCATACGCTTTCGCCCCCGACAGCAGGGGGATGGAGGGCAAATTCAGCACCAGGCGCACGCCGGAGGCTGCCGCCATTTCTAATCCGTGGCCGACCAGGCTGTACCCGGTGACATCCGTGCAAGCCCGCACACCGTGATGGCTGGCCACTGCCGCCACCCCAGCGCTGAGCTGCCGCATCCAACCGACGGCGTGCTGCCGGTCAAAGTCCCGAACCCGGCCGGCCTTGATCGCCGTCGAAATGAGCCCTGTGCCGATCGGCTTGGTTAAGACCAGTTGGTCCCCTGCCTTGGCCCGACCCTTGGTCATCAGCTCGTCGGGGCTGGCAAAGCCGAGCGCCACCAGACCGACTTTCGGCTCCTCATCCTGGATCGTATGACCCCCGGCGATGACCGCCCCAGCCGCCCGGGTAGTCTCTGCCAGGCCCCGGAAAATCTCCTGGATGATTTCGGGCGCCAGGTCATTGGGCAGGCAGGCGATATTGAGCGCCATGAACGGCTTTGCCCCCATCGCATAGAGGTCCGACAGCGCGTTGGCCGCGGCGATGGCCCCATAGTCAAACGGCTCATCGACAATCGGCGTAAAGAAGTCGGTCGTCATAACCAGCAGGCGCGTCTCATCTAGCCGCCAGACGGCGGCGTCATCCGGCGCAGCCAGCCCAACCATCAGATCGGGATAGTCGGCGGCCGGGAAGCTCGCCTGCAGGGGGCGCAGCACGTGCGCCAGCGCGTTGGCGTTAAGCTTGGACGCTCAACCGGCGCACGTCGCCAGGCTGGTCAATCGCACCTGCCTGCCGGACGTGGCTCTTGGCTCCTGGGTCAACCTTGTTCGCCTTTCGTGGCTCGGGTCAATCGCAACCATTCTAGAGTTTGGCGGGCGAGCATGTCAATCAAGTCGCACGGCTGCCCGGCCGCGCATTGCGCTTGGCCTTGGGCTGTCCTGCCCGCTCCGCCGGTTCCTCCGAGATTTCGCGGGCATGCCTCGTCCATCGGCCCAGGCTCGTCCCGCCCGACAAGCCAGTGACCGCCGCAACAAAAAACGCCCCGGTGGGGGCGTTGACAGGCTAGTTTGCATGGTTCTATTTGTCGGGCAGGAAGCCGTAGCCGATGGCAACGCCGACATTGGCGCCGATGAAAAGCATGATGCCAATCCACAGCAGGTAGTTGTCCGTGAGTGCGCCCATCAGCACGCCAAAGATGGCGCCGGCCAGTGCGGTGGCAATCGACGCGATCGCAATCGGTTTCAGCCCTTCCACGATCCCACGCAGCATCTCCATGCCTCCCAGACTAGAGCGTTGATTGTAGACGGCGCACTAGGCTGCGTCAAGCGGCCGATGGCTAGGCGTCCGATGTCAGATAGGACGGCAATTCGGCCAAGGCTCGGGCAGTGCGTGTTCCCGGCCAAGCGATCAGAGTGCCGTCAACCAGGTGGACCCGGTTGGAGCTCACGGCCGGCGTGTCGGCCAGCAGTCGAGCGATCTCGTTGCGCTCGGTCTCGCCAAAGGCGAACGGTTCATCGGGCAGCAGGATGATCTCGGGCGCCGCTTCGATGATTTCTGCAAGCGTCACGCGCGGGTAGCGCACATCACGTTCCCCGGGTTCCTCCGGGTCATCGCGTCCCAGATCGGCCTCGAGCGGATAGTGCCGCTGGCGAGTGGCAAAGACGTTGTCACCGCCACACCAGCGCAGCACATCGTGGGCGTAGGTGTCGCTGTTGAAGGTCATCCACCATGGGCCGTCGGGCGCCGGCTGGTACCAAATCGGGCAGAAGAGGCGGTGGTGGCTGGCCTCCGCCCGGCGCATCCAATCCAGCGTCACTTCAAGCACCTGCACCTGGGCCATCGCCTGCTGCAGCCGGAACAGGCGGGCCAGCGCATGCAGCAGCTGAATTACCTGTTCCACGGACTTGGGGAAGGTTAACCAGACATCAATGCCGGCCGCCTCCAGCGATTCTACGCCCGGCTTGCTGTTCTCCTCCTGATTGGCGATGACCAAATCGGGTTTGAGGGCCACAATCGCCTCAGGCGAGAAGTCGCGCGTCCCTCCCAGTCGTTCAACCTTGTCCAAGTCCGGCGGCTGGGGGCAGTAGTCCGTGATCCCAACCAACGCCCCGGCCGCTCCAAAATCGATCAGACTCTGGGTCATGGAGGGAACCAGGCTGACGACCCGCCGGGGGGCGGCGCTGAAATTGAGCAGTTCGATGTGACCGTTGCCGCCGCTCATGACTCACGCCAGCCCTGGCCCAGGATGATGGTTGGCTTCGACGCACCCCATACCTCGATCTCGCCTTCGGGGCCCAAGGCCACCAACGTATACTCGCTTAGCCCGAGCGCATAGGCCTTTGGGTTGGCCGTCAGGTGCTGGCGCACGCTTGCCAGCTCGGCCGGCGCATCCTGACCAGGGACGACCAAAGCCGCACCCAACCAGCCCAAAGCCGGCGCGACGGTCTCGCCGTCGTCGGCCAGATACCAGCTGCCAACCGCCCCGGCGACCGATCCAATCGCCACGATGATGGCGCCGCCACCAAGCGCCTGCAGCACAACCTCGCCCAGCAATGTGTCCTGTAACCGCTCAACCCAACGGTTTGTTGTGTCGCCCGCCAGGATCAGCAAGGCAACTTTGGCCAGCTCGGCCGGGGGCTCCAGGTTGGCGTCCAGCACTGCTGGGGTCACGCCCAACAGCGTCTCGATTTCTTCCAGCAGAAGGTTCAAGTCATCCGGCGCCGGTGGGCTGACCAGGCAAACGGGCAGGCGTGACAGATCCATCCGGGCCACCAGGTGATCGGCCAGCTCGGGGGTCGCACCGCCCAGCCGCGGCACCTGGCTGGCCAGCACTACCCAACCGGCATCCCCCTGATGACGCATAAGTTCCTCGGCTTTCGACATCGGCCGACCCTAACTCAGTTCGATTCGCTTGAAGCGTTCGACATAGCGAGGCGCATCCGGCGGGCTTTCCGGGTCGAGGTAGCGTTTGCGCAACCGCTCGTCGAGCGCATTAATGTCCTTGATTTGGCTCTGATGGGCTTCGAGCGCTTTCAGCTTACGCGAGTAGCTGTCGGTGATATCGACTACGGTGTCCGGGTGGACGGCGCCGGCAATCCAGACCTCCCGCACCTTGTGCGGCTCGAGGCCTTCGTCTTGATAGAGCTCAGGATAATAGAGTGCCGAGCGGGCACCCGGCCAAACGGCGTCAAGCGCTGCCTGTCCCGCGGCGCGATGGTCGGAGTGGTTGACGAAGCTCCCATAGTAGTTGCTTGGATCGCTGGTGATCAAAACGTCCGGGCGCACCTGTCGCACGACCCGAACGACGTCCCGCCGCAAATCGCGATCGACGGTGAGCTCACCATCGCGGTAATCGAGGAAGATGACCTGGGCCACGCCGAGCACCCGGGCAGCTGCCCGCTGCTCAGCCTCGCGCGTTTGGGCTAGATCGGCCGGATCCACGCCGGGCTCATCGGCACCTTTGTCGCCGCGCGTCAGCAGGCAGTAAACGATGTGGCGACCCTCTTGGGCCCAGCGAGCCACGGTGCCGCCACAGAAGAACTCGGGGTCGTCGGGATGGGCCAGCACGACCAAAACCCGACTGGCCCGGGTCTGGTCGCTATCGGCGTGGGTCACCCCTTCTCTGCCTTGCCGCAGTCGCAGCCGCCATTTTCGTGGCGGTCGCACGGCGCATTGGCCTTGGCTTCCAGCGCCTTAAGTTCGTCGTACGGCTGCAATTCATGCTTGAGAAACTCGGCGCGCTTGCCATCCTCAAGCTCGACAATCACGGCCTGTTTCAACGTGAGCACATCGATGACTTTGCCTTCACCGGCCGGGGTAATCACCTTCTTCTTGCGCTTAGGCAGCTGCTTGCGTGCCTCGACGTATTGCTCATACTCGTACATCAAGCAGCAGCGCAAGCGCCCACACATGCCGGTGATCTCATTCGGGTTGAGCGAAATCCCCTGCTCCTTCGCCATTCGGATCGAGATCGGCGAAAACTCGGTCAGGAATTTCGAGCAGCAGCGCTCCTCCAGCCCGCAGGCACCCAGGCCGCCGATGATCTTGGCCACATCACGCGGTCCGATCTGGCGCATGCGGATGCGGGCACCACTGTATTTCTTCTGCATCGCTCGTCGCAGACCGGTCAGGTTGACTTTGTCGTCGGTGTCTGTGTTGTAGAGGAAGGTCAGCCTTGAACCGTCGTAGGAATATTCAGCCTTGGCTATCTTGACCCCCCGCAAGCTGAGCGCCGCCGCCTCAGCCCGGCAATCGATCATCGCTTCCAATTCTTTGCGCTTCCATTGGTTGTTGGCCACCAGCTCTTGTGGCGTCGCCCGCCGCTCGACCGGCTTGAGTTTCTTGACCTCCGGCAGCGAACCGGCAGGCGGGGTCAGGCTGGCGACCTCGCCCATCTCCCGACCACGGGTGGTGTTGACAATCACATGGTCGCCCAACTTCAAGTCCTCAAGGCGGCTGGCGTCGAAATGGTACAGCTTGCCCAATTTCTGGAAGCGAATAGCGACGATACGTTGGTCCAGCGTGTGTTCCGTCATTGTATGATCAGCCTCTACCGGCAATTAGGTGCCGCAGCGTAGTATGCATCAATCCATGATGTCGAGCTGGATGTCCCCGCCCGCCTCCAAGGCAAAACGGCTGACGTTGGCGGCAATTTGCTCGGCGGCGGCGATCAGCGCCTGGGCGGCCGCTGAGTCCGGATGTGAGACCACGACTGGAACGCCCGAGTCGCCGGATTGGCGAACGGCGGGATCGAGCGGCACCGTGCCCAAGAATGGCGTGTCTGTTTCTTCGGCCAGTTGCTGGCCGCCGCCGGTGCCAAATATGTCGACCCGGCTGCCGTCCTCTAGCTCCAGGTAGCTCATGTTTTCGAGCACCCCAAGGATCGGCACTTCCATCGAGCGGAACATTTCCAGGCCGCGGCCGGCGTCCTCCAAGGACACCTTCTGCGGCAGAGTCACGATGACGGCGCCGGACAGCGGCATCGACTGAACCAGGCTCAGCGGGGCGTCGCCCGTGCCCGGCGGCAGATCGACCACCAAGTAGTCAAGATCGCCCCAGTCGACATCGGTGATGAACTGGCGAATGGCGGAATGGAGCATGGGGCCGCGCCAGATGAGAGGTTGCTTGGGTTTGACCAGGAAGGCGATCGACATCAACTTGACGCCGTAGGCCTCACCCGGCACCATCTTTTTGTCGGTCGGCGCCGGCAAGCTCTCAATCCCGAGCATCGTCGGCAGATTAGGCCCATACACGTCGGCGTCGAGCAGGCCAACGGAAGCGCCGGCCTGCGCCAGGGCCACCGCCAGATTGACGGCGACCGTGCTCTTGCCGACGCCGCCCTTGCCCGACCCAACGGCGATCGCATTGCGTATCGGGGAGTCGGATTGGCGAGCTCGCCCATCATGGGGCACGCGTGCCTTGAGCTCGATTTGCGTCTCCGACACCCCCTCGATGGCCTCGACCGCCTGCCGCGCCGCCTCGTAGATCTGCTGCCGGTGGGGATGCGCCGGCGTTGTCAATTCGATATCGAACGCCACGCGCCCATTGTCCACCGTTAGATTGCGGACCATGTCGAGCTGGACCAGATCGCGTTCGAAGATCGGGTCTTCGATCCCGGTCAATGCATCAAGCACAGCGTCTTCAAGGGGCTTCGTTGTGTCAGTCATAGATCACCTCGAGCCCGGCTTGCGGTTCCCCTTGCAGGTAGCCCTCGACTTCGGTCAGGGCTTGCTCGTACATGGCGACCAGCTCTTCGTCCGGCCCTCGGAAGCGGCGGACGGCGGTCAGAGCGCATTGGGTGCAGCCGCGCATCGCCCGGTAGCAGTCGGTGTGACAGGTCAGGCAACCGTTCATGCGAATGAGAAGCAGGCTGAAAGCCAATTGGGGTGGCGAGGTGGCCGGTGCGGCCGAAGCTCGTTCGACGAGCTGGCGCCAGGTGTCGCCGCGCAAATCAGCCAAAAGGGGTGCGACCCGCATTGGGAAGAGAATCTCGGTGTCGCTGTGATAGCCCCAACCGCCGGTTGGCTTCAACACAAGTCCGTCCGAGGCAAGCTGCTAGCGGCCTCGACGGGCCTTCTTCGCCTCCTTTTCCGCCCGGGCCACCTCTTCGGTGGCGTAATTGCTCGGACGGATGGATGCATAGTAGTCCACCGGCTTAGAAAGCTTGCGCTTGTTGAAGATGTGCTTCTCAAAGCGATCGTAGCTCGAAAGTTCAAATTCATGATCCATCTTAATGGCGTCAAACGGACAGTACTCGGCACAATACCCACAGTTCATGCAGATGTCGATGTCGATATAGAACTCGGCCGGCTCAGGCACCGGCCGGCCGGTCTCCGGATCATCTGAACGGACAATCCAGATGCATTGCGGCGGGCATACCTTTGCGCAAATGCCGCACGAAGTGCAGCGGTCCTGTGTGCTGCCGTCCTCGTTCTCCTCATAGAGCAGGAACGGCAGAAAGCGGAACTCTTCAGGGATCGGCAGCTTTTCTTCGGGATACTGGACCGTGAACACCCCGCGGGCTTTGGTCCCCTGGCGCACGCGCATCGCCTCGGGGTTGTAGTAGCGCCGGCCCAGCCAGCGAATGTCATCCAGGTAGGTCTCGACAAAGTGCTTCAGGGTGACACCCAGGCCTTTGACGATGCCGATACCGTACATGCGTTAGCGTCCTCTCCTTGCCCGCGTCCCGGCCGCCGTCAGCGGTCGACTTCGCCCAGGACGATATCAATCGAACCCAGGATGGCCACTACGTCGGCCACCTTCTGCCCATTGCACATTTCGGCCAGCGACGTCAGATTGATAAACGACGGCGCCCGCACGTGGTAGCGGTAGGGATTGGGACTGCCGTCCGACACGACGTAGAACCCAAGTTCACCCTTGGGGTTCTCCACCCGGCCGTACGACTCGCCGGCGGGGACCCGCACCTGATAGACCGGCTTGCCGGCGAAGATCTCGCCGTCGGGAATCTGGCGCACCACCTGCTCCAGGATGCGCAGGCTTTCCCGCATCTCGTCGATGCGGATCAGGTAGCGGTCGTAGACGTCGCCGCCTTCCCGCACCGCCACATTGAAATCGAACCGGTCATAGATCGAATAGGGATCGGCCCGGCGCACGTCATAAGGTATGCCGGAAGCCCGAAGCACGGGCCCGGCGGCCGACAGCTCAACCGCCTTCTCCGGCGTCAAGACCCCGACGCCGATGCAGCGCGAACGGATAATCTCATTTTCGGTCAGGTAGCGATCGAGCTCATCGATCCGCCGCGGCAGTCGTTCGAAAATCAAGTCCTCCAATGTGCCCATCACGCCCGGGGGTAGATCCCGGGCGACGCCACCGAAGCGGAAGTAATTGCACATCATGCGTGAACCGGCCGTCGCCTCGAATATATCGAGGACGATTTCGCGTTCATTGATGGCGTATAGCGCCGGCGTGAAGAAGGCGCCCAGGTCGTTGAGCAGGAAGCCGATGGCCCATAGGTGATTGACAATCCGAGTCAACTCGGCCATCAGCACCCGGATGTATTCGGCCCGCTCGGGCGGCTGCACGCCCATCAGCTTCTCGACGGCCAACGCGTAGCCGAAGTTGTTACCCATCGAGCAGATGTAGTCGAGCCGGTCGGTGAACGGCATATTCATGATGTAGGTGTTGCGTTCGCCGATCTTCTCATGGTTGCGGTGCAGGTAGCCCATCACCGGTTCCAGGTCGACGATTGTCTCGCCCTCGAGCGTGACAACCATGCGGAAGACGCCGTGGGTCGACGGGTGCTGCGGCCCCAGGTTGACGATGATCTGCTCAGTGTCGAGACCGCGGCCATTGCCGTTGGCGGCCTTGGCTTCCATCACCTGGCCCATGCCGGCGTAGAGCTGCTGGTCGGCTTCCGGCGACCAACCTTCCGGCATGAAGCCCTGCGGATACTTCACATTCTTGAAGTAGCGGGTCTTGTCTTCGATCCGGTACACATTGCCGTCGGGCCAGCGGTTATCGAACGGCTTACCATCTTGCTCGTAGTAAGCCTCCTGGTAGTCCTTGCGCATGGGATGGCCGTGAAAGCCTTCCCACATCAGGATGCGGCGCAAATTTGGATGGCCGCTGAAGCGAATACCGTACAAGTCCCAGGCTTCACGTTCCTGGAAGTCTGCGCCCGGGTAAACCTCGACCAGGGAAGGGAGCACCGGGTCCTGGCGCGGTGCCTGGGCCCGGAAGATCAGCGCCGGCCCACCATCGAGGCGGTAGGCGTGGTACACGACTTCCATCTTGTCCTGTTCGAGGTAATCGACGGCGGTCAGCGACGACAGGTAGGCGTAGCCCAGGTCATCACGCAGGTGCGTGGCAAACTCGATCAATCGGTCAGGCTGGACCAGGTAACCAGCGTAACCTTCCCGCTCGTCACGCTGGACGGCCCGCGGGAAACGCTCTTCGATCGGATCGAGCGTCTTCTCGGCTGCCTGTTCAGGGGTCTGTTCGGTCATTCGTGTATCAACCCTACTCTGGTAACCGTTACGCCTGCTGCGCGGCCGGCTCCGGCTCGGTGGCCGGACTGGCTGGCATCTTGGCGTTGGCGGCAATCGTGGCATAGTCGCGCGGGTCCATCAGGTCGGGACCCAGCACGGGGACCGGGATCGGTTCCGACGGTTCGTCGCGGTACCAGCGGACCGAGCGCAGGGCTTGTTGGTCGATCTTGCGCTGCAAGGTCATCAGCCCATGCAGCAGCGCCTGCGGGGTTGGCGGGCAGCCGGGCACATAAACATCGACCGGCACGAACTTGTCGACACCTGAGACGACGTTGTAGCCCTCCTTGAAAGGGCCGCCGCCGGAGGCACAGGCGCCCATTGCCATAACATACTTGGGCTCAGGCATCTGGTTGTATAGGCGCACGATCTGCGGGATCATCTTCTTGGTGACGGTGCCGGAAACGATCATCAGGTCGCTCTGCCGCGGGCTGGGCCGCACGACTTCCATGCCGAAGCGGGCCTGGTCGTAGCGACTGGCGGCGGTGCAGATCATCTCAATGGCGCAGCAGGCCAAGCCAAACATCAGCGGCCAGACCGAGGAACGCCGGCTCCAGTTGTAAATTCGATCGAGGCTGGTTACAGAAACCTGGCCCTGCAGCCCAGGGGGAACCTCGTAATCGGGATGGTGAAGGCCATCGGTCATGCGGTGACTACCTCCTCGTGGGCCTCACCGCCCCCGCTCCAACCTTGGAGGGAAGGCGTGGATGATCCGAAATGGACCATTCCCGTCGTTTGGACTTGGGCTGGGTGCGGAACAAACCGGTGGGTTAGGCATGTTTTGGCGACGGACGTCTCCCCGCGTCGGCCGCATCCGGTGCCCAATCGGACGGAATTATACCATTCGGCCGCGGCCTACTGTCAACCTTGCATTCGTTGGCGCGCTGTCCGGAGCGAATTGACACGGCCCCGCCGAGTTGATAAACTTCCTTTGGCAAGACTTGACCATGGTAGTGGGAGAAGGTAGATGGATTACGAGACGGTAACCAAGCCAGAGCATCCTATTGTCGGCTCGATCAACCTGACCGATGCGGCGATAGAACGCGTCCGGGCGTTAATCGACGAGAAGCAAGTCGCCGACCACGCCCTGCGCGTGTTCATTTCAGGTGGCGGCTGCAGCGGCTTTCAGTACGGCATGGCCCTTGAGGGCACGCCACGCGAGACCGACCTGCGCTATGAATTCGGTGGGGTGCCGGTGGTGGTCGACCCGCAATCAATGGGCTTCTTGGCCGGCGCAACCATCGATTATGTCGACGATTTGATGGGCGGCGGTTTCAAGATCGAGAACCCCAACGCCGTCTCGACCTGCGGCTGCGGCCATTCTTTCAAGACTTCCAGCGGCGCTGCCGAGCACGAACACGCCCACGGCGATGGGGGCTGTGGCTGCCACTAGGCGTCGGTTCTGCCAACCAAGCAATCGAGCCGGAGGTCGCCTGGTGGCGACCTCCTTGCTCTCCGGCCAGGATAGACGATGACCGAAGGTTTCCCCAAACTGTTTACCGAGGCCGAAGCCAACGAGCTGCTGCCGGCCTTACGCCAGGATGTCGAGCAAATACTAGCAGCGCGGCGCCAAATTCTGCGGCTCCGGCCAGAGCTGGCACCGGTCCTGGAGAAAGCCGGCTCTAACGGCGGCAGCAACTACGCCGGGCCGGTACTGGCGGCATTCGAGCGCGTCCAGGCCGCCGTTAGGCGCATTCAGGCGCACGGCGTGGTGGTCAAGGACGTCAATTCCGGACTGCTGGATTTCCCCTCAGAGCGCGGCGGGCGCGTTGTGTTTCTTTGTTGGAAACACGACGAACCGACGGTCGGGCATTGGCATGATGTCGATGCCGGCTTCGCCGGCCGCAATCCCCTGTAGCAGGATCAGCCGCCGCGCAGCACCGAAATCACCGTACCGAACAACCCGATCACCAACAGGCCCAGAATCGCCAGGATGGGCGGAAAACCGCGCCCGCCGCTGGTGGCACCATCGCCGGCGAAAGTCGGTTGAACCACCGGCGCCGCCGGCGTGAAGGTCGGCAAGCGGGTGGCGGTCACGTCGAGCAGGTTGAACTGGGCCGCCAGGGTCGGGTCGATGGTGGCGGTGACCCGCGGCGTGACTGTTGGGGGCGGCTCGATCACGGATAGGAAACCCTGCCCCTCCAGCGTGACCAGTGGGGCGTAAACCCAGGCGACATTGCCTTCGACGCCTGGGTACACGATCTGAATCCAATCACCGCCAGGTGACCGGCCGAGCGCCTGGGCCCGCTGCCCGGCGATCAGGACACCAATGATGTCGTAGCCTTCGGTCCCCGGGCCCGTCCGCACGTTGACCTGTTCCGGCACCAGAACCATCGGTCCCTGAGGAGTGGTGCGCAGGGTGGCGGTCGCCTGGCGGGCCGGTGCGGCCGCCGTGGGCGAGGCCAGACTCAACAGCGTCAGCGCGGCGACAGGCAGAAGGAAGGCAAGCATCCGACGGACCACATACACTCCAAGGAGTTGGTTTCGAGGCAAAGCAGGCGGATTATACTACACGGGCAATTTCGGCCCTCGTGGGCCGAGAAAGGACCCAGCATCATGCAACAACGCATTTACCATGGGTCGATATCGCCGGAACTGATCGCCCAGGGGCTGATGGCCGAGTTCGGCCGTGACGGATTCCGCGTGCAGCGGCTTGGGGATCCGGACCATGTGGTCGTGCAAATCGCCCGGCCGGAATGGTCGACCTCTGGCGGCCATACTTCCATTACCGTTCAATTGGTCGAAGCCGAGGATGGCGTGCTGGTCAGGCTCGGCGAACAAGCCTGGCTGGGCGTTGCCGCCAGCCTGGGCGTGACGGCCTTGAGCGCACTGCGCAACCCGCTTTCGCTGTTGGGGCGGCTCGATGACCTGGCCCAAGACATCGGCTCGCTGCAATTGAGCGAAGGCATATGGCGTACGATCGATTTGACGGCTGACGCCCTGGGGGCTTCGCTCGAGCTATCGGAGAACTTGCGCCGGGCGGTATGCAGCTACTGCCGGACCGCCAACCCGGTGGGCGCCGGCAGCTGCCAGGCGTGCGGGGCGCCGATGGGCCTTGAACAGCCGCTGGCCTGCTCGAACTGCGGCTTCGCCTCGCCGGCCGGCACCGAGACTTGCCCGGAGTGCGGGACGCTCCTGTTAGCCGCGGCCAGCTAGGATTTGGGCCGATGCAAACTGCGGATAACACGAAGGCACAAGGGCGCTCAGGAACGGCCCCTCCCCGCTTTGGGTCTTCGAGTCATTGTGTTATTTGTACTTTCTCGCACTTGAATCATTGGGGCACGCCGTTGCGTGCCCCTACGACTTACTGACTCAGCCCAAATCCCTAGTCCCCAATCACCTATCCCCTATCACCCCTCCCTTACCTCGCCGCCGTCCCCTCCCCCGTCGGTGGATTGAAGTAGTTGTAGACGGCCGCCGAGATGTCGGCCACCAGACCCGACGCCGGCTCCCAGATCATATCGACCTCGTCCCACAAGAAGACCGACAACACATAGTCGCCACCAGGCGAATAGACAATGCCGGCATCACCCAGCCATTCCAACGGCGAACCTGTCCAGCCGTGCTTATGCGCCAAACGGGTGCCCTCAGGTACGCCGGCTTCAAGCAGCACGGCGATCTTGTTGCGGGTCAGCAAATCGAGGATGTAGCTGCATTCCTGGGGCGGAATCTCTTCAGGGAAAACGGCCTGGATCGTACCGCCGCCCTGGGTGCAGCGGTAGAGGTCGGCCAACAGAAAGCCACTGTCGGATGCCGTCGTTTGGTTGTACGGGTCGGGGCCGGTGTTGATGTCGGTGCGAGCGTTGGCCGGCGTGCGGTAAGCCTGCAGCAACTCGGCGCCGAGACGGAAGTAACCGGCGATGAAGGTGTTTTCCAGCCCAAGCTCGTGGAGAGTCTCGGTCGCCAACAACGGGCCACGGAAGTTGTCGATTGCCTCCATGATCAGGTCGGACGTCTCATTGCCCGACAGCGTGATCATGTCGACCATCCAGGCCTCTTGCTCGGCGTTCAGCGGCAAGTCGTAATAGCGGAAGAATGCAGTCGCCAGGCCGATCTTGATGGTGGAACCGGCGGTGATGGCGACGTCCGGCGATGAGGGCATTTCTTCGCCGGCCAGCGTCACCGAGTGCAGCTCTTCCCCGGTGCGCAGGTCCATCAAATAGATGTCCATCAGACCGTTGAAGCCCTGGACTTCGGCGATCTGAAGAAGCAAGGTTTCGAGGGTAGCCAGGCTGGGCCGGGATGCGCCCGATGCCACCACCGGCAGCGTTACACGACGGTTGGCAGGTGAATTGAGGACCCCGCTCACCAGTTCGGCGGCGCGGGAGATATCCAGCACCCGCCCCGGAGCCCCCGCTTCGAATTGGGTGCTGCCCGGCACGGGTCGGGCCGGTTCGGGCGGCTGATCGTAACGGGCGGCGATGTCGCGCAGTGCGGCCTCGAGCTGCGATTGTGAGTATTCAGAGCGGACCGGGATGTTCTCGGAAGCGCCGGGGCGGTTCCAGAGGAAGTCCCAGAAGCCGGGCCAGAAGTCGGTGCCGGTGCGCTGCAGTTCGGCGGCGGCCAGCATGGCTTCGGTATCGAGCTGAAAACCGACGCTGGAGGGGTTGAGCAGGATGATTTGGTCGCCGTAGTGCAGCTCGAGCGGCAGACTATAGGCCTGGGCCAGCCGCTGGGCGGCGTCGGATTGGCTAAGCCCACCAATCGGCACGCCGCCAACCGACAAGCCACCCGGCATGCGCGCCCGCTGCTGACTGTAAAGCAGGAGCTCGACGAAGGTGAGCACCAGGGCGGCCAGCAGCATGCTGAGCGAAATCCAGCGCAGGAAATTGGGGCCAGTGCGTCTCATCGGGGTTCGGGGCGGGAGTATACCATGCAGGGATTGGGGACCTCGGATTGGGTGTGGGGCCTGGGATTAGGGATTGGGGACTTGGGATTGGGGGTCGAGTCTGGGGATCGTTGTTGGGGCGATCCTTGTTGGGGCGATCCTTGTTGGGGCGATCCTCGTTGGGGCGATCCTCGTTGGGGCGATCCTTGTGATCGCCCCATGAGGCCCGGTGATCCACGAATGCGGTTCAATGTCCGCCGGCTGCTGTTCATCACTGACCACTGATCGGCCGCCACTACCCCGTCAACACCGCCCTCGACGCCCTGCCCCGCAGCAACCCACCGACGACCAGCCCGAAGGCGAAGCCGCCAATGTGTGCGAACCAGGCAACGCCGCCGGTTTGCGCCGTGGCCACACCCAGGCTGGCCACGCCGCTGAAGAACTGGGTCACGGCCCAGATCCCAAGGAAGACGATGGCGCTGACCCGCGTCACGCCCGCTCGGTAGCCCAGGAAGACCAGCAACCGAACCCGCGACTTCGGGAACATAAGGATGTACGCACCCAACACGGCGGCGATAGCGCCGCTGGCGCCGATGCTGGGAATGGTGCTTGCCGTGGCAGAAAGGATGTGGGCAGCAGAGCCGGCCAGCCCGCCGGCCAGGTAGAAGACGAAGTACAGCGGCGTGCCAATGACGGCTTCGATATTGTCGCTGAACACCCACAGGAACAGCATGTTGCCGATCAGGTGCATCCAGCCGCCGTGCAGGAACATGGATGTAAGCAGCGTGCCCAAGCCATCACCCTGCATGATATTGGCCGGGATCACGCCGTATTGCGTGATGAAGCGGGTCAAGGCCGGCTCGCTCAACGTTGCCTCATACAGGAACACCAAGACGTTGAGCACGAGCAGAATCCAGGTTGCGATCGGGGCGTGCTGCCCGCGGACATTGTCATCACCAATGGGAAACATGGGCCTCAACCTCCTGCTGACTAGGCTGGCGACTGCCGTCGACCTTCAGTCATGCCTGCTTTGTAATTCAGCTAGATTATCGCCGATATCCTTTACTCGTTCCATGCAACTCCTGCCTACCTAGGATACATGCCAAATCACAGATTGGATGGCCGCAGTAGGGACTTGCCTGCGTGCGGACCTAAACGGCATGTGTGTCCCAAGATACATGCCAACCGCAGCCGGTGACCGTACCTTTGCGTGCGTAAACCGTCTTCATGCAACCTTGGGATGGCAACATGCTGACAAATCTGATCGTATGGATCGTGCTGGGGGCACTGGCCGGCTGGCTGGCCAGCATGATCATACGCCGCGACGGCGCCAATGGCGCCGGGGCCAATATCGTGGTTGGTATCGTTGGCGGCCTGCTCGGCGGGCTGCTGTTCAACGCCTTCGGCGCCAGCGGCGTCAGCGGGCTGAATCTGTACAGCCTGCTGGTGGCGGTGGTCGGCAGCGTCGTCCTGATCTGGTTGGTGGGCGCGTTGCGGCGAGCATAGGCGTGCACCCGACCTCCGAGGTCCACTCGAGAGCCACGTTTGAAGTGAGACCCCCCTCGAGTGGACCTCGGAGGTCTTGTACCTTCCCGGGAACGGCACGGGATGACCCCTTTGAAAGGTTGATGGCGGTCAGCCGTCAGCGGTCAGCGGTCGGCGGTCGGCGGTCCGCGCTTACCCCATCGCCTCGATTTGCCGCGCCAGTTTGACCTTCGCCTCCTGGTAGTCCGCCAGGCGCTGCCGCTCTCTATCGACAACGGTCGCCGGCGCCTTCTGGCTGAAGTCCCCGGCCAGCAACTTCTCGAGCCGCGCGATTTGCCCTTCAACCTCGGCCAGTTCCGCCTGCAGCCGGAGGCGCTCGGCCCCGATGTCCATCAGTTCGGCCAGCGGCAGGTAGGCTTCGATCGGCCCGACGATCAGCGGCGCCGACTGCTCCGGCGGTGCGGCGAGCCTATCCACGACGGTCAGCTTGGCCGGGTCGATGCGCGCCAGGGTTGAAAGCGTCGCCCGCTGCGTTTCAAACAGCTCCCGCTGATCGCCGGCGTTGATGGTGACAGCGATTGGGCGACCCGCCTCCACGCCGCGCTCGGCCCGTAGATTGCGCACCGCCCGCACCAGATCCATCACCAGGCCGAAACGCTCGACCGCCTTGGCATCGCCCCACCCTTGGGCTTGCGGCCACCGGCCAATGATCAGCGCCTCCTGCCAGCCGGATGACGGCTCAAACTTGGCCGCATGCCCGCTGGCGCCCCGCTTCAAGTGACCCCAAAGTTCCTCGGTAACAAACGGCGTGAACGGGTGCAGCAAGCGCAGGCAGGTGTCGAGCACCTCGATCATGATCTGGGCCGTGCGCCTTGCCCGCCCCCCGCCCTCGTCCACCTGCAGCTTGGCAATCTCCAGGTACCAGTCGGCATACTCCGACCAGAAGAACTCGTAGACCTGACGCCCGGCCTCCCCATACTGGTGACCGGCAAACAGCCGGTCGACGTCGGCGAGCAGCTGGTCGCGGCGCGCCAGAATCCAGCCGTCGGCCGCCGTCGGCTCGTCGGCGGGCTCAATGTCGCCCGGCACGCGCTCCAGCGTCAGCAGTACCAGCCGCCCGGCGTTCCACAGCTTGTTGGCGAAGTTGCGGTTGGCCTCAACCCGTTCCAGACTCAGATTGGTGTCGTTGCCCGGCGTCGAGCCGGTCAGCAGGGTGAAGCGCAGGGCGTCGGTGCCGTATTCGTCCATCACCTCGAGCGGGTCGACCACATTATTCAGCGTTTTGCTCATCTTGCGCCCCTTGGCATCGCGAATGATGCCGTGCAGGTAGACCGTCTTGAATGGCGTCTGGCCGGTAAAGTGCAGGCCCATCATGATCATGCGCGCCACCCAGAAAAACAGGATGTCGTAGCCCGTTTCCAACATAGTTGTCGGGTAGAAGCGGGCCAGGTCTTCCGTTTGCATTGGCCAGCCGAGGGTGGAGAATGGCCACAGGCCCGACGAGAACCAGGTGTCGAGCACGTCGGGATCCTGCTCAATTTGGTCGGAACTGCAGTGCCCGCATTGCGTCGGATCCTGCCGCGCCACCGTGATCTGGCCGCACGCCTTGCAATGCCAGGCCGGGATGCGGTGCCCCCACCACAGCTGGCGTGAGATGCACCAGTCGCGGATGTTCTCGAGCCAGTTGAAGTACACCTTCTCAAAGCGCTCGGGCACGATCTGGATGTGCCCGTCGCGCACCGCCGCCAAACCGGACTCGGCCAACGGCGCCATCTTGACGAACCACTGCGTGGACACCATTGGCTCGACGATTTCGCCGCCCCGCTGGCTGCGCGGCACTTGCATCTGGTAGCTCTCGGTCTTGATCGTCAGGCCGGCCCGCTCCATGTCGGACCACAGCCGCTGGCGTGCTTCGAACCGGTCGAGGCCGGCGTACGGGCCAGCCGCCTCCGTCAGGCTGGCGTCCGCGTTGAGCAAGTTGACCATCGGCAACCCGTGCCGCTTGCCGATCTCATAGTCGTTCGGATCGTGGCCCGGCGTGATCTTGAGCGCACCGGTGCCAAACTCCCGGTCGACATATTCATCGGCAATCACGGGGATTGGCCGGTCCAGCATCGGCACCAGCGCTGTCTGGCCTATGAACTGGGCGAAGCGGTCATCCTCCGGGTGCACCGCCACCGCTGTGTCGCCCAAGATGGTCTCGGGCCGGGTGGTGGCCACCGGGATGAAGTCCTGACTGTCCTGCAGCCGATATTTGAAGTAGTACAGCTTGCCTTCTTCCTGGCTGTACTCGACTTCCAGATCGCTGACCGCCGTTTGCAGCCCTGGCGACCAGTTGATCAAGTAATCGCCGCGGTAGATCAACCCCTCCTCATACAGCCGCACAAAGGCCTCACGCACGGCTTGTGACAGACCCTCATCCAACGTGAATCGTTCACGGCTCCAATCGCAGGAGGCGCCCAGGCGCCGGATTTGATTGGTGATAATCCCGCCATACTTTTCCTTCCACTGCCAGACCCGTTCGACGAACGCCTGCCGGCCCAGCTCGCGCCGGGTGACCTCCTCGGTCTGGAGCAGGTGTCGCTCCACCTGCAGCTGGGTGGCGATGCCGGCATGGTCCGAACCGGGCACCCACAGTGCCGCCCGTCCCGTCATGCGGGCGTGGCGGATCATCAGGTCCTCCAGGGCGACAACCATGGCGTGCCCCAGATGCAGTTCGCCGGTCACATTCGGCGGGGGCATCGAGATGACGTACGGCTCACGGTTCGGGTCGTCCGACGGCTTGAAGTAGCCGGCCGACTCCCACCAGTCGTACAGCCGCTGCTCCACCGAATGAAAGTCGTAGGTCTTGGGCAGGGTTAGGTCGGTCATGAAGACTCCTTTGCACTTGACAGCGGGCGCCGGGCACCAAGCGCCAGGCGCCAAGGACCGGGCGGTCGGCGGTTAGCGGTCAGGCAGAGGCACACGCCGCCGGCCGGTTCTGGTCGAGGCAAGGAAGCCTGCCCAGGGGCGATCACAAGGATCGCCCCAACGGATCGCCCCAACGGATCGCCTCAACGGATCGCCTCAACGGATCACCCAATACGGAAATGAGAACGGATCTTGGCCCCGCTTCGAGAATCCTGTGTCCCAGATCGCGAATCCCTTTGCACCTATCACCTATCACGTGTCACTTCTCACCTGTGGCCCAATCCCCAATCCCGAATCCCGAATCCCGTCCCCGATGTCACGTGTCACTTCTCACCACTTGCCAATCCCTAATCCCAAGTCCCCGATCCCTTATCCCCGATCACTGTCCCTTAAACACAAACCGCCTCCGTCCTCGAGGACGAAGGCGACGCCTCCGCGGTACCACCTCGGTTCACTGAGCCGGCGGCTCAGCACCCTCCGCGCCCCGACCAATATCAGGGCTCCGCGTTATCGGGCGGACCCGCGCCGGTCTACTCCCAGAGTTCGGTTTCTGCGGCGGGCGTGTCGGGCGACATTGGGCGGCGGCTCTCCCGAGGGGCGCTTTCAGCCAACGGCGTCCCCCTCTCTTGCGGGGCTGGACCGCTTACTCTTCCCGACGTGGCCATCATCAATTGTGCTCGCATTATAGAGCGGCCATGGCCGGCGGTCAACTGGCTGTATCTGTTCAGTCCTTGGCCGTCCGCTTCAGCGGCCCGGTCCACGGCTCGGGAAAGACCTCGAGGGCATGGGAGGCCGCCTTGGCAATCTCGGTCTCCTTGTCATAGCGCACCCCCTGTACCGCCGACCTGGCCTCGGCCGTGTGCCACTCGACCAGGCGCAGCAACGCCACCATGCGAGAGCGCGTGTTGGACGTCTCCTGCAATTCGTCATTCTCGTCGGGGACATAGCCGGTTCGCGGCGAGCCCAGCACTTCGGCCAGGGCCGGTACAACCTGCGGGGCTTGCATGCGGGCCAGTGCCTGCACCGCCTCGTGCGAAGCATCCAGATCCGCCACGCGCATTGCCCGAAAACGCAGAATCTGGATCACCGTCACGGTCGAAAGCTCTCGCACCAAAGCATCGGGATCCTCGATAGCGGCCTCGAGTTCGGCAAGGGCGGCGTCATCCTGCGGGATGCCCGGCCGGTTGGCGAACTCGTTCGCCGCTCGTATGCGGGCGGCATTGTCGCTCAGGCGCAGGTCGTACTCGGTGCGGGCCCGCTCCAGCAGACGCCCGGCGGGGGTCCGCTGCTGATCAGGCTGGCGCTCGAGCTCCTGGGCAGCCATCGCCTCGTCGGGCGAATCCAGAATCAGCAGGGTGCGGGCCACTGCCTGCCGAACGCCTTCATCCTCCGACAGTTTCAACTCGTCGAGGAGGGCGCGCAACGCAGTTTGGTTCCTGGTTTGCGTGACACTGCGCGCCCGCTCCCGCCACATGTTGATTTCTTCAGCGATAATCTGCTGCTTCTGGCGAAGCTGGCGTTGCTGCTCCAGGAAGGGTTTGCGGGCTTCCCCGTCGGCCTCCACCAGCTTGGCGTTAACGACTTCAACCTCATCACCCAATCGGGTGAACTCGCGTTGAATGTTGTCGGCCCTGCGGTTGAGGGCCTCTTGAAGTTGCCGGAGACCTAGTCCAAGCACGGTTGTCGACCTCCGAACGCACGTGGCTCATGGATGAAGGAGGATGGCAGGGCACACGATTTGCCGCGCGCTGGGAGACCTATCGTCAGCCTCCTTGGCTGACAGAGACAGACCACGAGAGCGAGGCCTCGGGCTGCTCCGGGGGTTCTGCAAAGTATAAAGAAGCGCACTTCCCTCGTCAAACCCGCCGTCAAGTTGACGCCGTCAGTCAGCCTCACTACAATCCCTGCCGAGGGGTAGCCGAGGAGCAGGCATGGGGCGCATTGAAGACTTGCATTGCTTGGAGGCAAATGAAGCCGGCAAGCTCGCTGCATTCGGCATCGCCAGCACGGACCGTCTCCTGCTGGTTGCCGCCCGCAAGCAAGGGCGTGAGGACCTGGCCCAGGAGACCGGAATCCCCGAAGAGAAGATTCTGCGAGTAGTAAATCTGGCCGACCTGCTCCGTGTCAAGGGCGTGGGCGCCGAATACGGCCACCTGCTGGGCGAGGCTGGCGTCCACACCCTCAAGCAGCTCGCCCGCCGCTCGGCGGACCGTTTGTTTCAGGATTTGGTTGGCCTCAATCGGCAAGGCGGGCTTGTCCGCCGCATGCCCTCGATCGTCGAGGTCGAGAACTGGGTGGACGGTGCCCAAGCCATTGATTCGATGGTTCATCACTAGGCCGCTTTCAACCCCGACCTTCCAACAACCTGCGGACGTGGGCCGGCTCCACCTGATCGATCCGGTGGTGGAGTGTGCGTTGCGGGAACGGCACCTGGATGCCCACCTCGTTCAGGGCCCGGTAGACGGCCGTGTTGACACGATCGACAATTCGCCGGGTGTCCACGTACGACTCGATCCAAACCCGGATGCGAAAGATCAAGGCCGAGTCGCCCATCTCAAGAAACAGAGCCTCGACCTCGCGCTCGGCCCAAACGCCCTCCACCCCTCCGGCGGCCTCGATCATCGTCGACCGGGCCCGCTCGATGTCCGTGCCATAGGCAACGCCGACATGCACATCCAATCGGTAGTGAGAATCCGGAAAGGAGTGATTGACGATCAGGCTCTTTCCCAGCACCGAGTTGGGCACGATCACCAACCGATTGTCGAGTGTGCGGATGCGGGCGCTGCGCAGCCCCACATCGACAACGTCGCCCCAGGTGCCCAGTTCGAGAATCTCGATGCGGTCGCCAATGCGAAAGGGCCGGTCGATCATCAGGACGAACCCGCTGATCGTATCGGCCAGCGCCGCCTGGCCAGCCAGGCCGATGACCAACGACGAAACGCCGAGGGTGGCCACCAGGCCGCTGACTTCCACGCCAAAGTGATCCAACACGATGATCAGCATCAAGATTAGCAAGCCGAGCAGCGCAATGCGGCGAAAGAAGGGCAGCAATTGCTCATCCAGCTTGCTGTCCGTCAGCTGGGTTGCCTGACGCCCATACCATTTTGTCAGGGCCGTGATCAAACGCCACAAGAACAGGAAGGCGATGACGACATACGCGACGAAAAACGCGTCCTCCAAGCCGGATCGCCAACCAGCCGGCACAATCGATAATCCATTGTGAGCCGCATCGATCGTGGCGGCGATGAGTGTCAGCTGCAGGGGGAGCCGGGAGACCTGCAACAGCACATCATCCAGATCGGTCTTCGTCCGGCCAGCAATGGCTCCGGCCAATCGGCGCAAGATGAGATCGCTTAACACCCGAATCAGGATGACGACGGCAACTACACCAAACACGGTGATGCCGAGCTCGGTCCATTGCGTTTCAGTCCAACCCAACGTCATAACCTGCCTCCCGACCCAACGCACGGCGAATCCCATGCGAGCTTGTGTCTACTGCTATAGTAAGCAGACGGTCGGGCTTGGGCAAATACGACCCGGGAGGCGGCAAGGGTATGGAAGATTTCTCCGACCAGGTAGTGGTGGTCACCGGCGCCGCCGGCGCCCTTGGTGGCGCACTGGCGGGCGCCTTCCGCCAGGCTGGGGCCAACCTGGTGCTGGTGGACATCGATGATCAGAAGCTGCGTGACCGCTACCCACAAGCAGCCGAACCCGGATCGACGATGATGACGGCCGAGTGCGACCTGTCGGACCCGGGCGCGGTTAACGGCCTGCGGGACCGAATCCGCGAGCGCTGGGGGCGGGTTGATGTGCTGGCCAACATTGCCGGCGGATTTCGCGCCGGCCAGCCGGTTCACGAGACCGACCCCGAAACCTGGCACTTCATGCTGGATCTCAACGCAACCAGCGCCTTCCTGACCTCACGCGCCTTGATCCCGATGATGCTCGAGCAGAGCGCCGGCAAGATAATCAATGTTGCCGCCCGACCCGGCCTCAAGGCCGGCGCCGGCAACGCAGCTTACGCCGCCGCCAAAAGCGCCGTCATTCGCCTGACGGAGAGTCTGGCCTCTGAACTGCGCCACCACGGCATCAACGTCAATGCCGTCATGCCGGGCACGATGGACACGCCCGGCAACCGAGCATCGATGCCTGAGGCTGATTCAAGCAAGTGGGTTCAGCTGCAAGCGGTAACCGATGTCATCTTGTTTCTGGCTTCGGATCGGGCTCGGGCCATTCACGGCGCCATCATTCCGGTGCTGGGCCTGACCTAGCGCGCAACCAGCTTGGCAGGCTCTGTTATCCTCTAACAGTGGTAGGGCCTCGAGGGCCCACATTGGCTACAACCCATAGAGGAGGCAGCGATGCCAACCCTACTTGACCTACGCAACCTGGGCCAGTCGGCCTGGCTCGACTTCATCGAGCGCGAATTCATGCAGGCTGGGGAGCTGCAGGCCCTGATCGACCGCGGCCTGAGCGGCATGACTTCCAATCCATCCATCTTCGATCAAGCCATTGCCAACAGCGCGGCCTACGACATGCAGATCTCGGCGCTGGCCGAGGCCGGCAGCAGCCTGCGCCAGAGCTATGAAGCGCTGGTAATTGCCGACATTCAGCAGGCGGGTGACCTGCTGCGCCCGGTCTACGACGAGACTGCCGGCGCCGACGGCTACGTTAGCCTGGAAGTCAGTCCGGGATTGGCCGACGACACGGACGGGACGATCGAGGAGGTGAAACACTTCCATCAAGCCGTCGATCGGCCCAACCTGATGATCAAGATCCCTGCGACTGAAGCCGGTTACCCCGCCATCCAGCAAATGGTCGGGGTTGGGGTCAACATCAACATCACGCTCATGTTTTCGCTTGGGCAGTACGATCGGGTGGCGGAAGCCTACCTGTCCGGGCTCGAGGCCTTCGACCGGGCCGGCGGCGATGTATCACAGGTTGCGTCGGTCGCTTCCTTCTTCGTCAGCCGGGTTGACACCAAGATAGACAAGCGGCTCGACGAAATCGGCGAAGATTCGGTGCGGGGCAAGATCGGCATCGCCAACGCCAAGATGGCCTACCGCCGGTTCCAGCAGACCTTCGGCGGGGATCGCTGGAAGAAGCTGGCCGTTCGCGGCGCCCGCCTCCAACGTGTCCTATGGGGCAGCACCAGCACCAAGGATCCAGCCTACCCCGACACGATGTACGTCGACGGCCTGATCGGACCGCACACGATTAACACCTTGCCGCCCGAAACCCTGGAGGCGTTTGTCGACCACGGAACCGCTGACCGTACCGTCGACCAGGATCTGGAGGCGGCCGAGCGGCAGCTGGCGCGTCTGGCCGAATTGGGTGTCGACCTGGACCAGGTGACGGATGAGCTGCTCGAAGAGGGGGTGGCGAAGTTTGCCCGTTCGTTCGACGATCTGATGGAGACCCTTGGCCAGAAGTTGGCGCGGGCTCGAAGCGCACCGGCCAAGGCCGGCTAACCACCATCGCCCCAGTACGACCCACCTGGCAATGGGTCCAGGATAACAGGCAGCAAACGGAGGCAGCATGCAGATTGGAATGGTAGGGCTCGGCCGCATGGGGGCCAACATGACCCGTCGCCTGATGCAGGCGGGCCACCAGGTCGTCGCCTACGACCTTGATGCCGACGCCGTCAACGCGGTTGGCAAGGACGGTGCCCTGCCAGCCGATAACCTCAGGGATCTGGTGGGCCAGTTGTCGTCACCGCGGGCGATATGGATGATGGTCCCTGCGGGCGCCCCGACCCAGGCGACCGTCGACGAGCTGCTTCCCCTGCTTGCGGGAGGGGATATTCTGCTAGATGGTGGCAACAGCAATTATCAAGAGAGCATGGCGCGCGCCAGCGCGGCGGCAGGCGGGTCGGTGCAATACCTGGATGTCGGAGTCAGCGGCGGCATTTGGGGGCTCAAAAAGGGTTATGGACTGATGATTGGCGGACCGACCGAAGCCGTTACCACATTGGCAACCATCTTCCAGGCATTGGCACCAGCCGCCGATCGGGGATGGGCCCACGTCGGTCCCAGCGGCGCCGGCCACTTTGTCAAGATGGTGCATAACGGCATCGAGTACGGCCTGATGCAAGCCTACGCCGAGGGCTTCGCCATTTTACAGGCGAAGGACGAGTTCGGGCTCGACCTTCATCAGGTGGCCGAGGCCTGGCGCCACGGCACGGTCATCCGCTCCTGGCTGCTCGATCTGACCGCCCGCGCCCTGGAAGCCGATCCCGCCTTGGATCAGGTGGGCGCGTATGTTGATGATTCCGGGGAAGGACGCTGGACGGTCAACGAAGCCGTTGCGCTCGGCGTGCCGGCGCCGGTGATCAGCCACTCGCTGTTTGCCCGCTTCCGCTCGCGCCGGCCAGACAACTACGCCGATAAGCTGCTGGCGGCCATGCGCCATCAGTTCGGCGGCCATGCCATCCACCCCGACTGAGCCAGCCCTACGCGGCCGACAGCCGGTCGGCACACCCAATTCATGACATCTCTCCTCTAGCCAGCCCTCCTACATCGCTTATACTGAGAGCGACCCCACCCCCCAGGGGGAGGGGGTGAGTTGCCCGACAGAGGAGAGTGCCTCATTATGCAGCGTGATACAGCCACCAAAGAAGATGTGCTCAATCGCTTGCGCTCGGTCCACGGGCACTTGCAAGGCATCCTGCGCATGGTCGAGGACGAAGAATACTGCATCGATGTCATCCATCAGGTGCAGGCCGTTCAGTCGGCCCTGAACAAAGTCAACCTGATGGTGCTCGACGACCATATGCATTCGTGCGTAACCGAGGCTATCCGCGGTGAGGATGCGGCCGAGCGCGAGCGTGTCTTGGGAGAGATCCGTCAGGTTTTCGAGACGAGAGGCAAACTGTAGGTGCCCGCCAGCCAACAACCCGCCGTTGTGCTCGCCAGCCGGCTGACCTGCCCTGCCTGTGGCGCAATGGACGACAAGACGATGCCTATCGACTCGTGCCTCTTTTTCTACACTTGCCCGGCCTGCGGTGCGGCACTGCGACCGGCGCCGGGCGATTGCTGCGTCTTCTGCAGTTTTGGCTCCATGCCCTGCCCGTCGAAGCAGCTTGAGACTGGCGTGCAGTAACCTATGGTGTGTAAGTAAGCCTATGAAAGGCGGCAAGTGACAATCACGGAGACGACATTACCCATCACCGGCATGACCTGCGCCAACTGTGTCAGCACCGTCGAAAAGGGGCTGGGCAAGCTGGCCGGCGTTGAGTCGGTGGCCGTCAATTTGGCCACCGAACGTGCGGCCGTGCGCTACGACCCGGCCAAGACGGCGCCGGCCGAATTGGTGGCCCAGGTGGAGCGCATAGGCTATGGGGTGGCCGTCGGCCAAACCGAGCTGGCCATCACCGGTATGACCTGCGCCAACTGCGTGGCGACGGTTGAGAAGGGGCTGGGCAAACTGCCGGGCGTGCTCGAAGCCAATGTCAATCTGGCGACCGAACGCGCCAGCGTTCGCTACCTGCCTGGCGCCGTCGAGCGCCGCCAGCTGATCGAGCAAATCGAGCGCATTGGCTATGGCGTCGTCGAGGCCGAGCCTGAAGCGCTCGAGGATGCCGAACGACAAGCCCGGCAGATGGAGGTCAAACGCCAGAGCCGCCTGCTGACGGTTGGCGTGGTATTCAGCCTGCCGCTGTTCGTCTTGAGCATGGCGCGTGACTTCGGTCTGCTCGGGATGTGGGCCCACCAACCATGGGTCAACTATTTGATGTGGGCGCTTGCCACCCCGGTGCAATTCTATGTGGGCTGGCAGTATTACGTAGGTGGTTTGAAGTCTTTGCGCAACCGCTCGGCAAATATGGACGTGCTGGTCGCCCTTGGTTCGAGCGTCGCCTATCTGTATTCGGTTGCCGTCGTGTTCGGCCTGGCCCCCGGCCACGTCTACTTTGAAACGGCGGCCGCCATCATCACGCTGATCGTTCTGGGCAAGCTGCTCGAGGCCAGGGCCAAGGGCCAGACGAGCGAGGCCATCAAGAAGCTGATGGGGCTGCGGGCCAAGACCGCCCGCGTGGTGCGCCAGGGTGAAGAGCGTGACATCCCGGTCGACTCAGTCGCAGTCGGCGATATCGTCTTGGTGCGGCCCGGCGAGAAGGTTCCTGTCGACGGTGTCGTGCTGGATGGTCACAGCGCCGTCGATGAGAGCATGATCACCGGCGAGAGCCTGCCGGTTGACAAAGGACCTGGCGACCGGCTGTTCGGTGCCACGCTCAACAAACAAGGGCTGCTGCGCTTTGAAGCGACAGCCGTCGGCCGGCACACCGCCCTGGCCCAAATCATTCGGCTGGTCGAACAGGCTCAGGCCAGCAAAGCCCCGATCCAGCGCCTGGCCGACCAGGTGGCGGCCGTCTTTGTGCCAGCCGTTGTCGTCACTGCGCTGCTGACCTTTGGTGTTTGGTATTGGCTTGTCCCGGCTGCCGGCTTTGTCGAGGCGCTGGTTCGCCTCGTCGCCGTGTTGGTGATTGCCTGCCCGTGTGCTATGGGTCTGGCGACGCCAACCGCCATCATGGTCGGAACGGGCAAGGGCGCCGAACGCGGCATCCTGTTCCGCAACAGTGCCGCCCTGGAGCGAGCCCATCAACTGACGACGATCGTGCTCGACAAGACCGGCACAATCACCAGCGGCCAGCCGGCCGTCACCGAAGTCGTGGCGGCCCACGGCCACCTGCGCGATGAGGTGCTGCGGCTGGCGGCCAGCGGCGAGCGCGGTTCCGAGCATCCCCTGGGCGCCGCCATCGTGCACGCGGCCGAGCAGGCCCGGTTGGCCCTGTCCGAGGTCCATGCTTTTACCAGTCTTACCGGCCGCGGCCTGCAAGCCGAGGTGGACGGCAGAACGGTGTTGGTGGGCAACCTGCGCCTGATGCGCGAGCGCAACGTCGAACTCAATGGCCTGGAAGCGCGGGCGCAAGCCTTCGAAGCCGACGCTAAGACCACGATGTGGCTGGCGCTCGACAACCAGGCGGCCGGCTTGATCGCCGTCGCCGACACCATCAAGCCGGGCTCGACCGAGGCCGTCGCCAAGTTGAAGTCGATGGGGTTGCGTATCGCCATGATCACCGGGGACAACCAGGCGACGGCCGACAGCATTGCCCGCCAGGTTGGCATTGAGCGTGTCTTCGCCGAGGTTCAGCCCGGCGATAAGGTTGCCTATGTTCAGCGGATGCAGGCCGAGGGCGAATTGGTGGCCATGGTCGGCGACGGGATTAATGATGCCCCGGCCCTGGCCCTGGCCGATGTGGGGATTGCCATGGGTACCGGCACCGATATCGCCATCGAATCCGGTGATATTGTCCTGATGAAAGGCAATCTGGACGGGGTGATTACGGCCTTGCGCTTATCGCGGGCGGTGATGCGCAACATCCGGCAGAATCTTTTCTGGGCCTTTGCCTATAATGTGATCGGAATTCCGGTGGCGGCGGGTTTGCTTGTTCTCTTCGGCGGCCCCAGTCTGAACCCGATGATTGCCGGGGCAGCGATGGCCCTGAGCTCCGTCTCGGTTGTCAGTAATGCCCTGCGCTTGAGGCGTTTTGAGATAAAATAAGGGAGAAGAAAAAGGGGGCATTATTCCCTTTTTTCTTCTTGACTTTTCCATCAACAGCTTTATATATGGGGATGCTTTAGTGAATGGTTGTTCATTAAATTGTCACTCCAAGGTTGGGGCTGGCGTTATTATTCATAAAAAAAATCAACAAAAGAGGAGTCCTATGTTCTCAAAATTGGTTGCACCACATGGCGGAAGAGGTTTGGTTTGTGCTTTGCTCGATGGTAAAGAGCGTGAGGCTGAGCTTGAAGTAGCAAAAGGCTTGAAGCAGATTGAGATTTCTGCCCGCGCCAAAGGCGATCTCATCATGATGGGCATTGGTGGTTTCAGCCCCCTTGATGGCTTCATGACCAAGGCTGACTGGAAAGGCGTTTGTGAGAATTTTCAGATGGCAGACGGCACCTTCTGGCCCGTGCCCATCACCCTTGATGTATCTAAGGCTGATGCCGCTGCCATTAAGGAAGGCGATCATGTTGCCCTCGTAAAAGATGGCGAAGTTTATGCCACCATGAAGGTTGCCGAGAAATATGAGATGACCGCCGCTGACAAGAAATGGGAATGCGAGAAGGTCTTTATCGGTGAGGGCGAAGAGTCTGTTGGCGCCAATTTCTGGGAGATCGCTCCTAAGGATCATCCAGGCGTGATCATGGTTCTGGCTCAGAAAGAGTTCAACCTTGCCGGTCCTGTCAAGGTT
>DASWJQ010000042.1:0-16208 GCA_036397095.1 Anaerolineales bacterium | reverse complement strand
TTAGCTCTCCTCGGGTGCCAACAACGCCAACTGAGCGCTGCCCACCGCTGCGATGGGAATCTTTTGGCTGATCAAGTCCTTCGGCGTAACGGTTTGGTGCCCCGCCACAGGAGTTGGCGGATGTCATCGAAAACCCACCTCGGCTGAACGGCAGAAGGATCCCCCGCCGGGCGAGATGGGCCGACTGACCTCCTCAAACGCCTAAAGATTATACCGTCAGGGGTTCGTCCGTCAACCATCGTTCGAGAAACCAGTCACAAATACCCCCGACACGGTCATCAGCTAATCAGGGCGAAAACTGCCGTTCCAAAAGGAGTGCTGTAGAGAAAGGAACGTCCCGCCAGGCGATGATGTAGGTCTCGGTAGCCGCCTGGCCGGAAGCGGGCCAGAATGTGCTCGGGAATCCGAACCACCTCTTCTTCACTGCCGGTGGCCGCACGCCAAAGCAGATGGCGCCGCAGTTCGCGACTTGGCCGCAACCCCCCCAGTGCCACTTGCAGCTGGCGGCGCAGGTAGCCATCGAATGCGTCCGGCAGAAATCCATCACGAGAGCTCATAGTTCACCTGCGGCAATCGATCGTCCTGCAGCAACAGCCTCTTCTTCAGGGTGGAACGGGCATAGTACAAGCGGGATTTGACCGTGCCTTCCGGGATATCCAAAATGCCGGCGATCTCCTCAATTGATAGATCATTCAAGTAGTACAGGACCACGACCATGCGCTGCGAAACCGGCAGTGCGGCCACTGCTTTGCGTGTCTTGGCCGCCTCTTCATCCAATTCGAGTTGGCGCTGTGGCCCCGGGCCAAGCTCCCTGGCCAACCACTCGCCGACCTCGACCAGATAGCGGTACCAACGCTTGCGCCGCTTCAACCATGTGTAGGCCAGGTTGGCCGTCACCCGGTAGAGCCAGGGCTCAAGGGGGCGGTCCGGGTCAATCCGGCGGGCAAAGCGGTACACGCGCAGGAATACGTCCTGCAGCAGATCGGCGGCGGCTTCCGGATCATTGGTAATGCCCAGAGCCGTCCGATACACGCGCTGGTGATGGCGATCATACAGAGCCCCCAATGCATCTAGATCGCCTCGCTGCAACTGATGCACGAGGTCTTTATCACTAGCGCCGTACACAGATTCTCTACCTACCAGCCTTTCCTTAACTACGCTCTACGCCATCGGCGGGTTCGAAACCCGTGGACTCGAATTTTATGGGTCATGGGCAGGCCCGCCAGGATTCCAGGTTCCAAAGCACGCTGGTGGCCGAAGGGTCGGGCTGCGGTCCGCACAGCCAATCGGCGTAGGCAACCAACCGCGGCCGCACAAACAAGGGCAGCGCCGGCAGTTGTTCTGCGACGATCGCCTGCACTCGATCGGCGGCCTGCTCGTACTCGGCCGTGCCGGCCGGGCTCCAGAGCAACGTGCGGCATGCCTCATCATATCCGGGATCACTGAAGCCAGCGGCGTTGATACCCTGGGGATTCTCGTCAGACGGGATCTCCCACCCGGCAAACATCTCACAGGCCGGGCTGAAGAAATTGGGCCAGGCCCACATCACCGAGGCGTAAGATCGGCCGAAGACCGGCCCCTCCGGCCAAGAGGTGAACAGCTCGGCCGACGGGACGGCCTCGAGCAACACTTCCATGCCGCAGGCGGCCAAGTCCCGCTGAACCCATTCGGCGGCGGCCTGGGGGACCTGGCCCGGCAGCGTCAACAGTGTGAAAGCAAGCGGCGTACCGTTGGCTACTCCGCTCACGCCGCCCGCCTGGCGCGGCCCCTGGCCCGTGTCATCCAGGCGCCAGCCGAGCTGATCCAGCGCCTCCTGAGCTTGCACGGGTGCGTACGCAGGCGCGGCCCCTAGCGACTGCGGGTGCGTCGCCGGCAGGAAGGAGGCGGGCACCTGACCCAGCTCGCCGAACAGCTCGGCGGCCAATCCCTGCCGATCTACACAGGCACCGACCGCCTGGCGCAATGTCACGTCCTGCCACAGGGCCGGCTGGCCCTCGCCGACCGGCTGAATGCCGAAGTCGAGCCGCTCGACGATCGATCCGGCAACACCAGCCAGTTCGATCCCGCCGCTGCCAGCCGCGGCCTCGGCCGCCGCCAGGGCGCTCATCGGCAGCAAGGACTCATCCAGAACGTCACATTCGCCAGTACGGAGCTGATCAAGCGCGCTGTCTGCGTCTGCCCCCAGAAAGCGGAAGACCAAAGTATCGAAGGCCGGCGCCTGACCGCTGCTCGACTCGTATTCGGGGTTGGCGCGAAGCGTCAGGTGGCTGCCCGCTTCCCAGGCCTCCATGACATACGGCCCCCAGCCCAGCGGCGCTCGGGTCACCTCAGGCACGGTCAGCAGATCGGCAGCTGTGAACTGGGAGAGCTGGTGCTCCGGCAACGGAGTCCAGAAGTTGCCCGGGAATTCGGCATCGAGAAAGCCGGGTAACCCAGTCCACTCGACGGTCTGCTCGTCGAGCGCACGGTAGCTGAAGGTACGGGCAAACAAGTACTTCGAACTGGGGGTGTCTGGATGACCATCAAGCTCAAAGGAGAAGACCGAGTCGCTGGCCGTCAGGGGAGTGCCGTCTGACCAACGCACCTCGGCCCGCAGCCGGAAGGTAACCACGAGCCGGTCGACCTGCACCGGCTGGCCGGCGAAGGTGGCCAGACACTCCGACGACCGGCAACCGCTCGGCAGATAGGGCAGCCCGCGCGCCATGGTTTGGGGTTCCAACGTCTCGGGGTTCAGGTAGACGTCATTGAAGGTGATCGTGACCGGTTCAATCCGGGCGTCCCCATCGGCCAGGCTGGGGATCTTCTCCAGGAGGGCCGGCTGTGGGACAAAACCGAGCAGGTCGATCGGCCCATCATAGATTGCTTCCAGGATGACATCGGCGGCTCGGCCGCTGTCCCCGTAGATATATAAGGAAGTGGGTTCGTCCGCCAGGCATACGAACAGGCTGGTCGGCGCAGCTGGCGTTGGGCTGGCTGCCGGAGTGGCACTTTGCGCAGGCGTGGCGCTGGCTGCTCCCGGGAACTCCACTTCGGGCACGCCACAGGCGGCCAGAACCAGGAGCAACGACAGCGGAACAATGGCCCTCCCCCAGCGCCTTGCCGTCGCGATCATCCCCTTCATTTCCCCCCCCTTTTGGTCTGTTCAGCTTGCCACCCTTTCACCTGATCCGCTTCCTCCGGCCGCAAATGGGCCCTGGCCAACAGATCGGGCCGGCGTTGTGCCGTCCGCCGTAAGGACTGCTCCCTGCGCCAGGTCTCGATTCGTTGGTGGTCCCCGGAACGCAGTACTTCGGGCACCTGCCAGCCGCGGAACTCGGCCGGCCGCGTGTAGTGAGGGTGCTCCAGCAGCCAGTGGCTGTGCGAATCGCGTTCGGCCGCGCCTTCAGCGCCGAGCACGCCGGGCAGCATACGAGCGACGGCATCCATAATGACCAGCGCCGGCAGTTCACCACCTGTCAGGACGTAGTCACCGATCGAGATTTCGTCGGTTGCCAGGTGCTGCCGGACACGCTCATCCACCCCTTCATATCGTCCGGCAATCAGCGCCAGCCGAGGATGCTGCGCCAGCTCGGCGGCCGCCCGCTGGTCGAAGGTGCGCCCCTGTGGGCTGAGCAGGATGACCGGCGTCGAATTCAATTCGTCCCCCAGTACGGATTCAACCGCACTGAAGATGGGTTCAGGCTTCATCACCATGCCGCCGCCGCCGCCATACGGCTCGTCGTCGGTCGTCCGGTGGCGGTCGGAAGCGAACTGGCGCAGGTCGTGCAGTTCGATCGCCAACTTGCCGGCTTCGAGCGCCCGGCCCAGGACGCTGGCCTGCAGGTAGCAATCCATCATGAGGGGGAAGATGGTGAAGACGTCGAAGCGCATCAATCCTGCCCGGCCAGGCGAACTTGGTCGCGGCCGGCACCCTTGGCCTGATACAGCGCCTGGTCGGCCACGTCTACCAGGTTGTCAGCATCCTTGGCGTCGACGTCCAGCGTGGCAATCCCCTGGCTGACGCTGGGAGGCGGCATCTCGCGGCCCAAACGATCAACCGGGACCAGGGAAGCCAGCGTCTCGCGTATGCGTTGGGCGACGCCGTAAGCTTGTTCCTTGTCGGCGCCAATTAATGCGATGCCAAACTCCTCGCCACCCCAGCGGCCAACGGCGTCCCGGCTCTTGACGTGGGCCCGGATCGCCTGCACGGTCGTCTTGAGCGCCGCGTCGCCGGCGACATGGCCGAAGCGGTCGTTGTACTCCTTGAACAGGTCCACATCCAGCATGATCAGGCTCAACGACGTCTCTTCTTCCCGGCAGTGTTTGACCAGCGTGTGCAGGGTGGCGACAAAGGCTCCGTGGTTGAGCACCTGGGTCAGGCTGTCGAGCCTGGCCTGCGCCTGCACTTCGGCATGATGGCGGGCGTTGTCGAGAGCAACCGAAATCTGGTCGGTCACGATCTTGAGCAGCCGCTCATCCTCCAGGTCGAAAGCATCGGCCTGCTCCGACTGAACGACCAGGGCGCCGATCGCGTGGTTGTGGGCAACGATCGGCAGCGCGATCTCCGATTGCACCCGTGCCAGCTGCTCGCGTGTGTAGCCGAACAAGCGCGGCGAGCGGTCCCCCTGGCGCTGGGGCTTGCTGGCCTTGACCGCTTCGCCAACCAGCGTTTCGCGATTCAGCGGCAGATGAAAATCGTCAGCCTCGGTCAATTGGCCAAAGCTGCCGGAGCCGGCGACGTAGGCCAGCTCGCTGCCCGTCTCCTTGACCAGCAAGGCATGCACGAAATCGTAGCCGAGCTCGCGCCCGAGCAGGCTGCAGACCTCGCGCAGCATCCACTCGGTGTCGAGGATGCCGCTCACGCGGCGGCTGATCTCGGCTACCGTTCGCAGCAGGTTGCGCTGCTCGATTTCCATTTCGAAGGCGCGCGCGTTTTGGATGGCGCCGGCGGCGACGCTGGCCAATGTCTCGGCCAGATTGAGTTCGGCCCGGTCGGGGCGGAATGTGTGCAAGTACCCCAACGTCAATGCACCGATGGTGGACCCAGCCACCCGCAACGGCAGCAACAGGATAGCGCGCACATCGGGCCCGACAAGCAAACGGCGTAGGCCCGGCATCTGCTGGTCGATATCCTCGACAACCAACGGCGTGTCTTGTTCAATGAAGGCTTTCACCAGTGGATCGTCGAGCGGTATCCGCAGGTCTTCGTCCAGCTCGGGCAGGCCTGCCTGGGCAGCCAGGTGCAGGGTGTTGTCATCGCCGACCAGCAGCACTGTGCAGGTGGCACTGCGGACCAGGGCGGCGCCATGGCGGGCGATCTCGGGCAGCACCTCGGCCAGGCTGTGGCGGGTGGTGATCGTCGCCGCCAGGCGGGCCAGCGCCGTCATGCGCTCGCCCCGTTGTTGCTCGGCAATCCGGTTGCGCAGATTCTCGAGGACCAGGGCGGCGTAAGTCGCCCCGGCCTGGGCCAGCGCCAGGTCCTCTTCAAAGAAACCGGCTTCGGATTCCGGCTGGTCGACCAACAAGAAACCAATCAACTGGGCGAAGTGGAACAATGGCACCGCCAACAGCGTGGCCAGTTCGTAGGTGGCCAGCACCTTCTCACCGAAAAGGCCGGCAACCTGGTCGTGCTCCGCTTCGTCCAGCAGCAATGGGCGCGAGCTTTTGACCAGTCGGGACAACAGGGGGGCGCCCGACAGCGTCACCTGCAAGCCGACGACGGAACTGCCCGGGTCGTCAGGCGGTCGCACCTCGGAGCGGGCGATGAAGTAGCCGCCTTCGGCTGCCAACTCCCACAGACTGGCCCGCTGGCAGTGGAGCCCTTCGACAAAGGCAACAACGATTTGATCCCGGACATCGTCCGAGTCACGCGCCTCGACGATCAGGCGGCCCAGCGTCTCCATCATTTCGAGCCGCCGGTCGCCCGCTGTCTGCCTGGTGCTCTCCAACCGGGTTTCAGGCGAAGCCATGCCAGGTGCCTTTGGAGGAGGTAGGTACGCCCCGATCGGGCGGCGTATCAAGAGTGAACTCGTGCTGGCGCGAACTCAAGACCGTGGGACCTCCAAGGCCGGTACCGCCAGTGCACCGGTCGGCGGGCGCCGGTCCCAGTTCAAGCTGGGGTTTGCCAGAAGGTGCACCGGAATCAGACGCATTGGGGGACGGTGGCGTCTTTCGGCCGTAGGATCGAATTCCTTGGATTATAGCATGCCGTCAGGCGACGCCCATGCCTGGGCAACGGCATTCGTCGACTCGAATGCCAACCCGGGGAGTTCGCTCGCGCCAAAAAACGCGGCCTGGCTGGCGTCATCACTGGGCCGCAAATCACCTGCTACCAACTCGGCTTCGAACACCAACAGCAGATCGGCGCCAGCGGCATGTTGGCGCCCGTAGAACACCTGGTGGAGGCTGCCGATGATCACCTGCAGACCCGTCTCCTCCAGACACTCACGCTGGGCAGCCTGGCGCGGGTCTTCCCCCGCCTCGACAAACCCCGCCGGCAAGCTCCAGGCACCGGCCATCGGTTCATGGCGCCGCTGGACGAGCAACAGCCCGTCGGCTGCGACCAGGAAAATGGCGACAGCCACCTTCGGGTCGGCGAAGTGCACCCAACCGCAGGCAGGGCATACTGGACGCGCCCGGCCAAAAGCCTGGCGCTGCTCCACCGCGGTGGCACAGACTGGGCAGTAATGAATGGGCGCCGGTTCGCCGTGGTGGTGGGTCACCAAGTCCGGCGGCGTAGCCGCCAGCCGGCCCAGGCCAAACCGACAACCAGCAGCGCCAGTCCGAGCTCGGCCAGCCTCAGCCAAAGGCGAGGTCCGGCCGCCGCCAGGGGAAGGGTGGCTGATTCCGCCGAGTCCTCAGTGGGCCCAGTCCTGAAGGACGGCGCCATCAGCCCAGCCGCCTGCTCGGTGGCGTCGACCTCGTCGGCCGACATGGCGGCTCCGGCAGCCAGTGAATCCGCCTGGGTCTCCGTCGGTGCCCCGGTCGGCGTCCCCGCTGGGAGCGCCGGCTCGGATTGCACGGATTCCTCTTCAGGCGTCATAAGTGATTCGGAGTCCGCTTCGGCCCGTTGCTCTCCCTGCTCCAGCAGCAGCGGCTCGGCGGCCGGCATCTCCTGGGCGGCCTGCGGTGCGCCGGCCATCATGCTCACCTGGCTGGTCAGAATATCGACGCCAACCAGGCTGAAAAAGGCAAAGGCCGCAACCGCCGTCGCCCAGCGCAGGGACGGCAATGCCCAACCCGCCTGGCGGGGGGCAACCATCTCGGCTGTCAGACGGAAGCTGCGCGGCGGCTTCACCTGCGGCAGCGAATGCAATAGTCGGACCGTGGATTGCAGCTCAACCAAAGCCCGCTGCAAATGGGGTTCCTTGGCCAAGCGAGCGCGCAGCAGGACCTGCTCCCGCTCTGGGAGCTGTCCATCCAGATAGACAGAGAGGCGTTCAACGTCTCGGCTCGGAAGGTGTCGCAGTGTGCTCGTCATGTCCGCTCACTCTCAAGACGCATTTCGAGCGGAAGGAGTTCCCTGTACCCTTGCAAGCACTCCTGCATCCGGCTGCGGGCCCGAGCCAGCCGGCTCTTAACCGTACCCAACGGCTTGTCCATCACCTCGGCGGCTTCCTTGTAGTCAAAGCCCTGTACGTCGACCAGCACGGCGACCACTTTGAATTCCAAGGGAAGCCGATCGAGACACTCGCGCAAGGCACGGGCCAGTTCAGCCCGGTCGGCAGCCGCCTCCGGCCCTTCCTCGTCCGATTGAAGGAAGCCGGCACTGTCAACTTCGGCTGGTTCGTCGAGGGGATTGAGGTCTTCAAGCGGGGTCTGCGGGCGGCGCCTATACCGGCGCAGCTCATCATAGCAGGCGTTGGTCACAATACGCATCAGCCACGCCCGAAACGATCCACCGCGGAAGCCACCGAGTTTGCGGTAGGCGGAAATGAAGGCCTCTTGCGCCGCATCCTCGGCAGCTGCCGGGTCACCCATGATGCGAAGCGCAAGGTTGTAGACAACCGTCTGGTGGCTCACAACCAGGCGGTTGAAGGCGGTCAGATCGCCCTCCTTGGCCATGTCGACAAGTGCTTGCTCGGACATCTAGGCCATGATAGCCCAGCCACTATAGGCCGACAAGGATAAGGGGGTAACCACAAAGACTCCAGGGGCACAAAGGAATCAAATGGGGGACACAAAGAATGACACAGCCTTCAGCGATCAGCTTTGAGAAGTTGGCTGATGGCTGAAGGCTGAAAGCTGTCTGGAGTTGACCCGGTTTCGTGGACACCTGTACGCTTAGAGTAGAAAGGAGTCTACGATGCCGAGGACACGACCGCCATACCCCGAAGAATTTCGGAAGAAGATGGTCGAGTTGGTGCGCTCCGGGCGCACACCCTACGAGCTGGCGCAGCATTTTGAACCGTCGGATGTGACGATCCGGAGCTGGGTCAAGCAGGCTGATCTGGACGAAGGGCGCCGCGAGGACGGGTTGACCACCGACGAGCGCACCGAATTCGCGCGCCTGCGCCGGGAGGTGAAGCGGCTCCGGGTTGAGCGTGAGATCTTAGCAAAAGCCGCAACCTGGTTCGCACGGGAGACCAACTCGATGTCCGACGAGTCTTCGAGTTCGTGAGCGCCAACCGGGCAAGGTACCCCATTGTCATGATGTGCCGGCTGCTGGATGTCTCCACCAGCGGGTACTACGCATGGCTCAAACGACCTCCTTCCAGGCGTGCTCAGGAGGATGCCGTCCTGACGGAGAGGATCCGGGAATTTCATCGTCGCTCCGGAGGGACCTATGGATCTCCGCGAGTGCATAACGACCTCAAGGAAGATGGTGTGCGGCTCGGCCGCAAGCGGGTCGCTCGCCTGATGCAAGCGGGCGGCTTACAGGGTGTTAGCCGTCGCAAAGCACCCCGGACTACGCTGCGCAAGCCGGGTGCCCGTCCTGCGCCCGATCTGGTGGATCGTGATTTCACCGCAAACCGCCCTGACCAGCTCTGGGTTGCCGATATCACCTACATCCGGACCCGGTCCGGGTTCCTGTACCTGGCGGTGGTGGTGGACGCTTTCAGCAGGCGAGTGGTGGGATGGGCGATGGCTAACCATCTGCGGACAGAGCTGGTTCTGGATGCTCTGGGCATGGCCATCCGACAGCGGCGCCCGCTGGGTGTGATCCACCATTCAGACCAGGGCAGTCAGTACACCTCGCTGGAGTTCGGGAAACGCTGCCGGGAGGCCGGTGTGCGTCCTTCCATGGGCTCGGTCGGGGATGCCTATGACAATGCCCTGTGCGAGAGCTTCTTCGCCACCCTGGAGTGCGAGCTGCTTGATCGACGCACGTTCCGGAACAGGGACGAGGCGGGCAGAACAGTCTTTGAGTTCATCGAGGGTTGGTACAATCCGCACCGCCGACACTCATCCATCGGCTATGCATCACCGGCCAGGTACGAAATGCAGCACGCCCATGCCGCGTGATCCCTTAGCCCTCCACTGTCCACCAAAACGGGGGAACTCCAGTCTGCTCTTCTTCGTGTCCCCTATTTCGACCTTTGTGTGCTTCGCGTCTTAGTGGTTAGTACAAGCTATCCAGGTCTTCGCCATCGGCCTCCGATTCGCCGGCGGCTGGTTGGCCCAACATTTCCCCGGCCGGTGTCACCAGGAACCAGGCATTGCCAAAACCCTGGCCGTTGGTATCACCGGCAGCGCCGTCTTCGCTGTAATGATAGAGCGGGAGTCCGTTGTAGGTGACCTGCTGGCTGCCGTCGTCGCGTGTCAGCGTCCCCAACAGGACGGCGTCAACGCCCAACCCGGCCTCTGGCGGCGACCCACCAACCAAAGGTGGCCAGAAGGCGAGACAGTCACCGCTGCAGTTGCTGGTGCCGGCGCTATCCTGCGTGAAGGCATACAGCGCGAAGCCGTCCCCATCAACCAGCACCGTCCCCAGGTCGGATTGCGCGGTCGCCACCACTGCTGCCGCCGGCGCGCTTTGCGCCGCCCCCAGTTCAACGTTGAACGGCGTGACGACAACTTGATCGCTCACCCGCGCCGGCGGATCGGCGTCTGGGAACTCATAGGTCCCAACGACCCCGCTGTCCACATGGAGCATGGCGTACAAGCGGTCGGTCGCCGCCGCCAGGTCAATATCCACACCGACCCCCGTGGATGTGCCAGCCGGCACCGCCGTCAGCCCGATCACAGGGCCAGGGCTGCCATCGGCGTCGGCGTGAATGACCATCCAACCGGCTTCCGCCGCCGTTACCTGGTCAATCGTCACCTGGCCACCAGACGCATCCTGGTCGCTGACGCTGACCGATGGGACGCTCTCAGCCTGCTCGGCGGCCGGCGGCGCCTCGGTCGCGCCTCCGCAGGCGGTCAGCACCACGCTGAGGCCCACTGTGAGCGCCAAGATCGCATATCGACGTTTCGTGCGAATCACCTCTGCCTCCTTCTCCACAGCCAACAATGAATCGACTCGAGCCGATTCAGTGTGTACTACGTCAAACGCGGCGGCTTTGGATTGGCGCGGGCTTGGGGCTGGCAGACCGATTGTTGGCGATCTGGCCAGATTTCTAATGAAAGTCTGCGCTGAAGACGGTCGGGGAGCTAGGTCCCGGGCTGCCTGTGGCCGGCTCGATGGTTACACCGAGGCCCGTGTAGCTTGCCAGGGCTTCGGGGGCCTCGACGACGACGACGGTGAAGCTGTCGGGATCCTGGGCCTGGAACAGGCCACCGTTCACCCGGTCTTGGGAATCCTGGCGGAACCAGGCCTGATACGCCTGGCCGGGCGGCAGGTGGGGCAGACCCCAGGCATAAACCACTGCCACGCGTCGGGCCGGATCATAGACCAGCGTTCCGAAAACCGTTTGGCCCTGCAGTTCGGCAACCTGGACCGTCGGGTATGTCATGAGCGCCAAACCGGTTTGGTTGCGATCCACCTGGCTGGCCAAATCTCGAACTTGCTGGCTCAGCTGGCTGACGTTGGCGGCCAGCAGCAGATTGACCCCGACGAGCGCCGCCAGGCCAAGGCCCAGCGCCAGCCGGGTCCAGGCCAAAGCGGGAGAGCGACGAACCGGAGCCGGCTTCACCCGTCGACTCAGCGCTGATTCCAAATGGCGGCGGATCGTGCCCGGCGCCGCCTGAGGCGGGACGGCCTGCAGCAGGCCATCGGCAACCTCGGAGAACCGGGCGAGTTCCCGCTGGCAGTCCTTGCAATCCACCAGGTGGCCGTCGACGACGGAGCGCTCCTCGGCGTCCAATCCCCCCAAGGCGTACATGGCCAGCAGGGGCCGGATTTCCTGATGCTTCTCGGTCATGGTCATGGCAAAGGCTTCACCTAGCTTAACGCCGCCTCAGGCCTGTTCGGATGCATCCGACAGCCAGGCGTCACGGAGTTTCTCCATACCCAGGCGTATGCGGGTTTTGGCAGTGCCCAAAGGAATGTCCAGGTAGCCTGCGATTTCGCGATGGGACAGTCCAAAGTAGTAGGCGAGGGCAATGGCGTGGCGCTGCTCGGCTGGCAGCTGCTGCAGCGCAAAGTACAGGGAATGCCAGCGGGCCTCGTCCGATTGGCTGACGCCCGAAGCCAGATTAATCAGCCAATCGGCCTCAATGTCCAGGGTCTCGTCGAGTTCGGGCCGCCGCCCTTCATAGCGCAACCGGTCGATAGCTGTCCGGCGAGTGATCGTCAGCAGCCAGGCCGAGACCCTCCCCTGTTCGGGACGGAAGGAGTCGGCCGCCGTCCATAGCTTTAGAAAGGTCTCCTGAGCGACCTCTTCGGCGGTGGCCCGGTGGCGGGTGATATGCAGCGCAAGGCCGAACACTCGGTCGGCGAAGCGTTGGTAGAGTTCGAAGTAGGCAGCCCGGTCACCTTTGGCGACCCGGCGCACCAGCTCGGCGGTAGACGCTTGCGGCTCGGTGGGCACGGTGTGGCGATTATAGCTCGGCGTTAGCTTGCGCTTCGCCGTAGAATGGATTGTGATCGGCCTTTCCGGCCAACGGACACACCAGCGCGAATTGTCCAGCAGGGAGCTCGATGCAGCCACGCCCAACCACAACCGCCGAGCGTGCCCCGGAAGCCCCGGATCCCGGTCAAGACGAGAACCGATTGCTGGGCCTGGCACAAGTCTTCTTGAAGCTGGGCTTACTTGGCTTTGGTGGACCGGCGGCGCATGTCGGCATGATGGAGGACGAAGTGGTACGGCGACGCGGCTGGCTGGATCGCGACCACTTCCTCGACCTGGTCGGCGCCACCAATCTGATCCCGGGCCCAAATTCAACCGAAATGGCAATCCACATCGGCTACATCCACGCCGGACTGGCCGGTTGGATCGTGGCCGGCCTCTGTTTCATTCTGCCGGCCTTCCTCCTCACGACGATGCTCGGTTGGGCCTATGTACGCTATGGCGCGCTGCCGGCCTTCGAACCATTCCTGTCGGGCATCAAGCCGGCTGTGGTGACCATTATTCTGGTAGCCGTGCTCCAGTTGGGGCGCACGGCGATCAAGGGTTGGCGGATGCTGCCGATTGGCGTGCTCGTGGCCGGATTGGTGCTGGCCGGATGGAATGAAGTGCTGGCCCTGCTGCTTGGCGGGGTCAGCGGCATGCTGTGGCTGCGTTGGCCCTGGCGCTCCGACCCCGGCGCCGGTTCGCTGGCGGCCGCATTCGCCGGTTTGCTGCTGGCTGGCGAGCGCAGCTGGCAATGGCTGCAGCAGACCAGCGATGTAACGCTGCCGGCGCTTGGCTGGTTCTTCCTCAAGATAGGCTCGGTGCTCTACGGGAGTGGCTACGTCCTGGTCGCCTTCCTGGAGGGCGGCCTGGTCAACGACTACGGCTGGCTAACGCACGGGCAACTGCTGGATGCCATTTCCGCCGGCCAACTCACGCCGGGGCCCATCCTTTCGACGTCGGCCTTTGTCGGCTACCTGCTGGCAGGCGTGCCCGGCGCGGCGGTGGCGGCCGGCGCAGTCTTCCTCCCTTCGTTTGTGTTCGTGCTGCTGCTCAATCCGATCATCCCACGGCTGCGCCAGTCGGCCTGGTCTGGGGCCTTCCTGGATGCCGTCAACGTGTCGGCTGTCGCCCTGATAGCGGCGGTCAGTGTCCGTCTGGGGGTGGCAACCTTCACCGATCCGGTCGCCTGGCTGATCGGGCTCGTATCACTGGCACTCATGTTGCGCTGGAACGTCGCCAGCAGCTGGATTGTGATTGGCGGCGGACTGGCCGGGGGTGCGCTGCGCCTGCTGTCTTGATGGGCGCCTGGCGCCTCAGATATAGGACTGGAAGTGATTGTCCTCATCGACCATCACGAGTTTGGGGGTTACGGGGTCTTCCGCCAATTCAAACCCCATAATGATGACTTCTTCGCCGGTGCGGATCAGGTGGGCGGCGGCTCCATTCATACCGATCACGCCCGACCCGCGCTCGCCCTTGATCACGTAGGTCTCAAGACGAGCGCCGGTCGAGTTGCTGACCACCAACACTTTTTCGCCCAAGTGCAGTCCAGCACGTTCGATCAAGTCTTCGTCGATCGTGATGCTGCCGACGTAGTCGATGTTGGCTTCGGTCACCCGAGCCTGGTGGATTTTGGCATGCAGGTACCAGCGCATCTTTGCTCCCTGGCGGCCGCTGGCTTGGCCCGCAAAGGTTGGAGGCCCATGGCCAGCCGGTCAGCGTAGGCATTCTAAATCGTTCCCAGGTTGGCTTCAAGGCAAGCCGTCGGCGCCGATCGATGGTCCTTGCGGCAAACAATCAAGAGGGAGTGCAGATTTCTGATGGAAGAAACAAACGAATTGCGGCACCAGTTGGTGCAGCTGCTGACCGCCCAGCAGGCCCACATGTTGTTCGAAGACGCAGTCGCCGATTTTCCGGAAACCCATATCAACCAACGGGTGCCGAACAGCCCCTACAGCTTTTGGCAGCTGGTCGAGCACCTGCGCCTGACCCAGCGCGATATCCTCGACTACATCAGCGCCGACGAGTACTACTGGCCCACTTGGCCCGCTGACTACTGGCCAGCGCCCGAGCAGGAGACGGACTGGGCCGGCTGGCAACAATCGGTAGACCAGTTCTTATCCGACCGGCAGCGGCTCGTTGCCCTTGTCAGTGATCCACGGGTGGACCTGTTGGCACCGCTGCCCAACAGCGGCGAGCGGGAGCACAACCTGCTGCGTGAGGTCCTGATCGTCGCCAGCCACAATGCCTACCACACCGGCGAGCTTGGCATCTTGCGCCAGACCGGCGGCTTATGGCCCAAGGATTAGTTGGTTCGTTTCGGCCCACAGCAAAGGAGAGAGACATGAGGATCGACAAGCGCTTGGCCCTGTTACTGGTTGGGATATTCCTGGTGCTGTATGGCATCGCCGGCTTCGGCCTGCCGCTGGGGATCTTGGTACCCCTGGTGGCGCTCATTGCCGGCATCGCCGTATTGGCGACGCATTGGTAGGGATTGGGGAGTAGGGATTTGGGATTGGGATCAGGGATTGGGCAGCCAGCTGATCGGTGATGCGTAGTGCCTGGCGATGGATGCGCAATAACCTCGCGTCGGGGCGATCCTTGTGATCGCCCTGGCATAATGGTTGGGGATTGGGGGTTCGTCATCCGGGATTAGGGATCAGCGATCCGGGACACAGGTGATAAGTGAGAAGTGACAGGTGATAGGGAAGAGCACGGAGTGATCAGGGTGGTCGGAGCCTGTTCGTGGAAGCCGTGTGAGTCAACGGAAGCGCAAGCGGACGGCAAAGAGGGGTGAACGGAGAAATCAAGGACAGTGAGAGGGGGGAGCTGAATGGGGGGCGAAGAAGGGAAGACCTGGTCGAGAGTCCAATACGGTGTTGAACTGTCAACGTTGAGGGCAAACTGGCCGGCCGCGCCAGCGGCAAGCCTTTCCCCTCCCCCTTGAGGGGGGGCCTGCAGGGAGGGTATCAAGGGCAGGGATTAGGGATTAGGTACTGGGAATTAGAGATCAGGGGAGATCGCAATCCGTGATTCCGAGGTGCAATAGCTGGTAAGCAGTGGATGGTCTGCGGTCAGCCGTCCGTGGTCTGCGGTCAGCCGTCCGTGGTCTGCGGTCCATGGTCCATCGTCCGACCTACTTCCCCCGCCCCGCCTCCCGTTCTTTCGACAGCCAGTACTGCAGCAGCTGTTGCTGCTCGCGCTCGGTCAGCAGGCCGGCGCCATCGATGGCCGCCTTGATCGCTTCAAAATCGCCGCTGAAGTCACCTTGGCTGATACGTTCAGTCAGCTCCTGGCGAACGGCGTCGGACTCCCAATCTTGGGGCAGGGGGGGCTCCTTGGGTTTGTCGGGGAGGAGATCATTGTAAGGGATTGGGGCTTGGGGCTTGGGTGAAACAGACCGGACGATGACAAGGGCCCTCGTGGGGGCGCATGGCGATGTGCCCGGGAGACAAGAACGCACCGATCACAGCAGGCTGGTGCGGCGGCCGAATCTCGCCAACACGGCGGGCCAGTCGCCCCAAGTCTTCCAGGGGTCGCGGCCAGCACCCGAGGCCCAAGGCTCGCTGCCCGGTGCCTGGCGCCTGGTGCTTGGTGCTTGGTGCTTGGTTCTTAAATGAAAAGCCCCTTGGCGATGGCCTACTCTCCCAGGCCGTCTCCAGCCAAGTACCATCGGCGCTGGCGGGCTTAACTACCGGGTTCGGGATGGGACCGGGTGTACCCCCGCCGCTCTAATCACCAAGAGGCGATTTCACATATGAAGTTGTTAACCGAATAGCGGTGGCCTGGAGCATCAAGCTCCGAGCCTCTAGCTGCCAGCGAAATGCTAGCGGCTAGTTGCTGCGGCGACCGACAGTCGCCGTCGAAAAGCGTCAAGTTCTCCGCATCACAGACTAAGCCCTCGGCCATTAGTACAGCTTAGCTCCGCACATTGCTGCGCTTCCACATGCTGCCTATCTACAGGTGGTCTACCTGCGGCCTTACTCCCTTGCGGGATGAGGGACCTTATCTTGGAGCGAGCTTCCCACTTAGATGCATTCAGCGGTTATCCCTGCCAGACGTAGCTACCCAGCAATGCCGTTGGCACGACAACTGGCACACCAGCGGTCTGTCCACCCCGGTCCTCTCGTACTAGGGGCAGCTCTCCTCAAGTCCCTTGCGCCCACAGCGGATAGAGACCGACCTGTCTCACGACGGTCTGAACCCAGCTCACGTACCGCTTTAATGGGCGAACAGCCCAACCCTTGGGACCTTATCCAGCCCCAGGATGCGATGAGCCGACATCGAGGTGCC
>DASWJQ010000041.1:0-12925 GCA_036397095.1 Anaerolineales bacterium | reverse complement strand
TGGCACCTCAGAACGCCAAGGGGGCGTTGTCCGCGTACAGGGGTTTGCCCACATCGAAGAAAGAGCAGATGGTCTACTGGATCGAAAGCGCCAAGCGGCCGGTTACGCGGCGCAGGCGGATCGAAGCCGTCGTGCGCCAGGTTTCAGAGCTGGCCATCGGCGGGTCAGATAAGTGATCGCCGGCCATCCTATCGGCGATGGCGGGCAGGAGGCTTCCCATGACATCTGTACTGGGTAAGTTGTTCGACCACAATCTGTGGGCCAATACGCAAATTATGGACGCCTGCGCCGGGCTTCGTGCTGAGCAGCTGGACCAGACGCCAATGACAGCCACACTAGGGTCGATCCGTGAAACCTTGGTCCATCTTGTCGAGGCCGAACAGGGCTACCTGCGGCTGCTGGGCGGGGAGGTACATGCAGTCAACTGGGGGAACCCTGCTGCGATCGATGAACTAAGGCCGGTGATCGAGGACAGCGGGCAGAGGCTACTGGACTTGGCGGAAATACATTCTTCGGCATTGGACGAGCGCAGAATCCGCACGCGAGATGGCTACTGGGTCGTGCCGTGGGTCGTCCTGCTTCAGGTGATCAACCATGCGACGGAGCACCGGGAGCAGGTTAACTCCATGCTGACGGCGCTCGGCCGAACGCCTCCCGTAATCGACGGGTGGAGCTTCGGTGAAACAACCGGCGGGTTACGGCCAGTCGAAGGATGATCAGGAAAATCGCGCAAGGCGCGGTCAGACGAGTGGCCCACATGTGCGTTGGATGATTGGCATACAGGGATAACTGTCGACAACATCCACGAAAACGCGCTCATGAACGCGAGATCCAGCGACGTTGCTCGTGACCGGTCATGTTCCGGTCCCTGAGGGGTAGCGGTGCGGATTATTGGGCTCGATCATGTCCAGCTGGCGATGCCGGTCGGGGCGGAGGACCAGGCCCGCCGTTTCTACGTGGGGTTGCTGGGCTTCCGGGAGGAGGCCAAGCCACCAGAGCTGGCGGGGCGCGGCGGCTGTTGGTTTTCGGCCAAGGGCGTCAAACTCCATTTGGGCGTCCAGCCCAATTTCGTACCGGCGCGCAAGGCGCACCCGGCGTTCTTGGTCACCGATCTCAGTCAGCTTGTCGGGGTCCTGGAGCGGGCCGGCATTGACTTTGAAGTCGACGGATCTCCAAGCGGCATCCACCGAATTCACTTGCACGATCCGTTCGGCAACCGGATCGAGTTCATCCAGGATGGTCAGGGGTTCTCCCAGCAAGTTGAGGCGTAGGCCGGAGAATCGTAACCTCAGTGACCGCCGAGTCGCCTTGCGAGATGGTCGTCACTGTGCATGGGTTTGCGCAGGTCAGGAGGTCTGGGAGTGGCGGATCGCTTGCAGAGCGTCCTCGATGAATGCTGGGTCCAGGAGTCCGGCGCTAGCGGAGGAGACAGGCGCTGCCGCTGGTGTGAGCACCCCGAGGCTGACGGCCACGCCACCGATTGCCCTTGCCTTGCCTTGGCGCAAGCGCTCGGACAACGAGACGCACTGGCAGCCTACGCCAAAGCGGAGAAACGAAGCATGATGATGCAAAGCGCGGTTCGGTTGGCCAAACGGGTCACCCGGGAAGACGTTAGGAAGCGGATGGAACAGGCGGTGCTGGAACTGGAGGCGGCGCACGCTCGGTTGCGCAAGCTGGGGATTGAGGACCTGCTCCGTTAATCCGCCTACCCTGGGGCCAACGTGGATTGGGAGCTCGTATGCAGACACTTGACCTTGAAGTCCGCCGGCTGGTGTACGAGCATTTCCTCACGACAGGGCGAGCGCCCACCAGCGCGGGCCTGGCGGGTGAGCTTGCCGTTACCGAGCCATACGCCGCCAATGCGCTGGGCCGGCTGGCCGGCGACCACATGCTGGTGCTCAAGCCGAGCAGCACGGAGATTCTGATGGCTCATCCCTTCTCGGCCGTGCCAACCGATTTTGAAGTGGTCGCCGCTGACAAGAACTGGTGGGCCAATTGCGTCTGGGATGCGCTTGGTATCCTGGTCATGACCGGCCAGGACGGGCGGGTCGAGACTACCTGTCCGGATTGCGGCGAGCCTCTCAAACTCGAAGTGGTAGCCGGCGAGCTGGCGGCGACCGAGGCCATTGCACACTTCGCCGTTCCGGCCGCCGACTGGTGGGAGGACATCGTCTTCACCTGAGCCACGATGCTACTCTTCCGGTCGGAAGAGCACGTCAGGGATTGGTGCCAACTACGCGGATTGCCCGAGGGTGGCCTGTTGCGCCTCGACCAACTGTGGGGGCTGGCCCGGGCCTGGTATGCCGACGACCGTAGGGAGTCCGATTGGCGGCGAATGACGACCGGGGAAGCTCGGGCCTTGCTGAACGGGCTCGGTCTGCAGGGACCTTTCTGGGAGCTAGGCTAGGTGGATGATGACATGAAAGTACCAGGATCGACCCGAGAGACCAGCGGCATCGGCCCACGCCGGGCCATCCTGCTGACTGTGCTCGCCTGGCTGACCATGTTGGCCTTCGACTTCTTTCTCCACGCAGGGTTGCTGGCGGACTTGTATCAACGCGAAGAGCCTTTCTTGCTCAGCCCAATGCTGGCATTTGTCCGCATCCCATTTGGCTACCTCAGCTTCCTGGTGGCGGCCGGCTTGCTGGTGTGGGTCCTGCGGCAAACCGGGGCCGTTGGCTGGAAGCGTGGAGCGCAGATCGGGGCTGTGATCGGAGGGGCGATGTGGCTGTCCCTGGGGTTGGGACTGTACTCGATTACGAGTGCCCCCGTTGAGCTGTTGGTCGGTTGGACGCTTGGCCAGACGGCGGAAATCGCCTTGGCCGGGGCGATGGTCGGATACGCGCGGGGACAGAGCTCGTTGCGCCGCCCGTTCCTTTACGCAATCCTGGCGATCATCCTTTCTTTCACCGTCACCGCAATCCTCCAGACCATTGGCTGGGCGCCCGCCGTCAGATTCGCCGAAGGTTAGGCTTCAGCCGGCCTTGCCGGTGGCCGTTTCTGTTTCATAATCCTCGCCTGCATCTGGTTCGTCAGACCGAGTCGCGACAGGGGTCCGAGCCGACATGTCGTCCGGCGGGAGGATGGGTTGATGGATAGAGTTGGGCGTTGGCTGGTCATTGGATTGAGTCTTGTTCAAGCCGCCTTGGCGATCGGCTTCTTCGTGCAAGCCCCCGCAGCCGTCCAGCTGTGGCCATTCGAAGGCACCACGTCGCTTACCTTCATCTTCGTGGCATCGATCTTTGCCGCCGCTGCTGCTTCGACGCTGTGGGTGGCGCTGCGCCGCGACTTCGGCGCATTGGCCGGGATCGGCCTCGATTACCTGGCGATCCTTATTCCCGTGACTGTCTTCGGCTTTCGGCTCGGCGCGGAGAGGGGCGATAAGGCCATCACCAGCTTCGCCTCTGTATGCGCATTGGGTATCCTGTATGGGGTTGTTCTGCTGCTCTGGAGCCGACGCCATCCCATCGATGATCGCACCACGCTGCCGGGCCCGGTCCGCTGGTCTTTCCTGGTTTTTGTGATCGCGCTGATCATCCTCAGTGGGTTGCTCCTGGCCCAGGTCCCCAATCTGATCCCATGGATGATCACGCCAACCCTCTCCATACTGATCGGTTGGATCTTTGCTGGAGCGGCAGCCTATTTCATCTACGGCTTGATCCGACCAGCGTGGTCGAATGCCGCCGGCCAGTTGATCGGTTTTCTCGTTTACGATCTGGTGTTGATCGTGCCGTTTGCGGTCCGCTTGCCCGCCGTTGCCGACCAGTTCCGCCTCGGCCTGTATCTGTACACGGGCTTTCTCGTCTACAGTGGCTTGCTGGCCGTCTACTATCTATTCGTGCACAGGCCTACAAGAGTAGCCGGGTGAATGAGGTCGCAGGGGCCAAGGTAGACGTTGCCGGGGCTGAGCCTGTCGTCCGGTCTGTCAGTCGGTTCGGCGGGTTTGTCACCTGGGTGGCGGGTGGCCCGGCGGGTCTACCGCTGTATCGTCAGTTGGCCTGACAGGCTGGCGGACACGACTCGGGGGAGACCAAGGTCGGCGGGCCCCGACCCTCGGGCGGGTGCCAGGCAGCTTGGAGGGACCTAGACCTATGCCCCAAGAAGAGACCGGCACCGCCTCCTGCCCTGAATGCGGTGCCCTCTACCCAGGAGGAATGAACTGTCGCCAGATGTTGGCGAGCGTGCTCGGCTGGGAGGGGAAGGATCCGGAGTTGGCGGCCTTGCACTACCAGATTGTTGCCTCCTTCAACTTGCAGCATCCCGGTCAGTTGACGGACGAAGCCCACACTGCCTTGAGGGATAGCTTTGTTGGCTACCTGGCCGGTGAGCTCACGCCTGCAGAAATCCGCCGCCAGATGGCTGCCGCCTTCGAGGGGCGGAAGCGGGTCCTGCGCCAACCCGGCGAGTGGAATCCTGTTTTACGGCAGTGGCCGATGACGATCGCCGACGTATTCGTTAAGGGGCGTGGCGTCGGCGCAGTCGATCGGGTGGGGCACTGGGCCGAAGTTGTCAGGCAGGGTGCTTAGCGTGAGCCATCCGGGCACGCCATGAGAACTCGCCTGCTTGCCGGGTTCACCGGTGCAGTCATCGGTTACATCCACGGCTGGATCTGGGGGTGGTCCCTGTTTGATCCCGACAGCGACCTGTGGGCCCTGGCCGCCGCCGTTCTGGCGGTATTCGGGCTCGCCCATGGACTCACACGACATTTCCGGTTGGTGGCCCGTCCCCTGATCGCCGCCACCATCAGCCTATACCTGGCGTGGGTTGCCGGGACCTGGCTCTGGGGCGATCACCCGTCCGTCGTGCGAAGCCTGACACTTGTGGGCGGCACGCTGGTAGGGGGCGCGCTGGGGCGGCGACGGTCGAATGCCGATGGGCTCCCCATACCCTTGCTGTCCGCGCTGCATGGCGGTCTGTTCGGTGGTGCGCTTATTCAAGTCTTTGTAATGGGGCGGATGTTTGGATTGGTCGAGATCAACACCGTCACCAATTACGCCCCAGCGGTGATGGCCGGCGGAATCCTTGGCTGGCTTGACGGTCGTTACCTGCTCGCCGGTCCCGTACGGCCAGCAGATTGAGGTCGGCGCCAGGCCCTCCTGCGATCTCAAAATTCGTCTAGCCAGGTGCCTCTTCCAAGGGTGTCGGCAATCGGTAAGATCGGAGGTGCTGGACCTGTGCATCCAATCAACCTGCTCGAGAAGTTCGAACTGTTCCAAGATCAGTGGCAACCGAAGGTTGTCGCCGAGCTGAATGACTACCAGTTGAAACTCGCCCGGCTGGAAGGTGAGTTCATCTGGCACGACCACCCGGACAGCGACGAACTGTTCCTGGTGCTCGATGGCCGCTTGCGCATCGAATTGGAGGGAGGCGCCATTGACCTGTCAGCCGGAGAGGTGTTCGTCGTTCCCAAAGGCACCCGCCACAAGCCTATTGCCAACGCCGAATGCAAAATCCTGCTGATCGAACCGCGCGGCGTGATCAACACCGGAAGCGAATGGGGAGACCGGACTGCCGAGCTCGATGACTGGATTTGATAGCAGGACTTGGGGAGTCGAAGCCAGCCCGGACTTGCCTGATAGCGGCGGTCCTTGCCGCCGGCGGCGTGCACTCGACGTTGCCGTCAGACCGCCTGTCGATGCCAATCCTCTTCGACGTGGGCCACCCGCTGGCTCTGGTAGAGGACAAGTCGCCGGATGGGAGGTTCCATGACCCGGGCCATGAGCAGAGCCCAATTTCGGCAGGGGATCGATACGCTGATGCGGGGGGACTCCGACTTGGCGGCCAGTGCCGAGCGGTGGGGCCTGCCCCCATTCTGGACGCATCCCCCGGGTTTGTCAGGGATCGTGATCTCGATTCTGGCGCAGCAGGTTTCCCTCGAGTCGGCCCAGGCCGCCTTCTCCCGACTGGAAAGTGGCTTGAAGACCATTGATCCAACGGCGCTGGCCAAGGCCGGCGTAGCGCGCCTGCGGGGATTGGGGATCACACGGCAGAAGGCTGCCTACCTGGCCGGGTTGGCGCGGTCGGTCAGCGCCGGCGAGTTCAAGCTCCACTCGTTGGCATGTATGACCGACGACGAGGCAAGGGCCGAGCTCCTGGCCGTGCGCGGCATAGGACCCTGGACGGCCGACTGCGTTCTCCTCTTCTCGTTGCGCCGCGCCGATGCCTGGCCGACGGGCGATCTTGCCCTGGCCAAGGCTGCCCAGGAGGTCAAGGGATTGCCAATGATGCCCTCATGGAGCGAGCTTGACCAGCAGGCCGAAGACTGGCGACCGTGGCGCGCCGTGGCGGCACGAATGCTCTGGCATCATTACCTGTGTGTGCGTGGCCGGGCCGCCTCTATGTAGTCCCCCAGTCAGGAATCGTTCCCTGGTTCGTGCGGTGATGACGGTTGGGGATACAGGCTGCCTGCTCTCAGGATGAGTACGCTGAGGCAAAGTTCAAGGGAGGAAACGATGGAAGTCTCGAAGCGAAGCCCCGATCCCGGGCACCGTCCGTACCGGCGCTTGGCAATTGCACTGCTGTTGTCCTACCTGGTTATGGGTGCGGTGATGTTCTCTCGCGTGGATGCGATCGATAACCTGTTTGTCAGCTTGAACCAAGTCTACATGGCGGGTCTTATGGTCGCACCGATGCTGATCATCATGCTGGTAGTGATGGGGCCAATGTATCCGAACCGGTCCATCAATCTGGCCCTGGTTGTGACCGGCCTGGCGGCCATCGGCCTGTGGTGGGGGTTGCTGAGAAACCAGGTAGGTGTCGGCGATCAGCAGTTTCTGCATGCCATGATCCCGCATCATGCGGCCGCCATCCTGGTGTGCGAGCAAGCGTCGCTTACGAACCCCGAGATCATCCAGTTGTGCCAGGAAATCGTCGAGACCCAGGAACGAGAGATCGCCGAGATGAAGACACTGATGAATTAGTGCGAATCGTGGCCGGGGAGTCCGCAATATGGGCATCGCAGGCCGGCCCATCGAACGACACCAAGGACGCCCCGTCGAACGCTATCGCAATCAGATGGGGCCTCTCGAGCGCGGCTTCCTGCGTGCAGCCTGGCCGCGCCGGGTGGCCAAGACGTCGGGAAGAATCCTGGATATCGGCGCCGGTCTGGGGCAGTCGTATCCCTACTATGCGGCGGAGGCCCGGGTGACGCCCTCGAACCCAATCCTGCCTTCCGGGCCGAAGCCAACCGGCTGGCAGGCGACACGGCGGCCGAAATCGAGGTGGTGGACGGGGATGCCCACGCCCTCACCTTTCCAGATGGCCGGTTTGATGGCCTCGTTAGCTCTATGGTGCTTTGTTCGCTCCACGACCCCGCCCCGGCACTGGCCGGAATGCGGCGCAGCCACAAGCCCGGCGCGCCGGCGGGGTCCCTCGAATATGTCAGATCCGCCAAACGCAGCGGGCGCCTGCTTCAAATGATGCTCACTACTGCTTGGAATGCTTTCAACGGGTCAAGCTGTTCCCTGACGCGCGATTCTGTCCGGGCGATCCAGACTGCCGGCATCGAGATCAAACAAATCCGCCTGGTTGCGCTGCCGGGTATGTGGGGGGTGCTGTCTCCCGGCGGGCAGGTCTACACCCCGGCCTAGGGTCGGTCAGGCGACAAGCGATACCGTATACTGATCTGGCACAACCCGAATCGACTGCGTTTCGAACTCATGGGTCCCTCAACCCAGCCAACAACGAAGCGCGCAAGCTGGCCCAAGTAGTTGATGGTTGCTGGTGGCCAGGAAGGTCTGCTGGTCGATCGAATTCCGATTAAGGCACTCATTAGGAGGAGATATGGAACTCGGAGCCTTCTCGGTAAGTCTGGCCGTCAAGGACATCGCCGCCTCGAAAGCATTCTATGAGAAGCTCGGGTTCAGCGTGTTCGGCGGCGACATGTCCCAGAACTGGCTGATCCTGAAGAACGCTGACGTGGTGATCGGTCTGTTCCAGGGCATGTTCGACAAGAACATGCTCACGTTCAACCCTGGCTGGGACGGCAACGCACAGCCGCTTGATTCGTTCACCGACGTGCGGCAGCTCCAACGCGAGTTGAAGGCAGCCGGTCTTGAGCTGACCACCGAAGCCGATGAGAGCACAACCGGTCCCGCCAGCTTTACATTGGTGGACCCGGATGGCAACCCGATCCTGTTCGATCAGCATCGGTAGATCAAGAAGGCGTTCGTCTGCCTGGTCTAGAGTCGAGACCGGCACATAGAGTCCATATCGATTTCTTCATCGACCTTGTAGGGGTCGCCGATATGGATCGCCGGCAGTGGGTGCGAACACAGTCGCAGTGCTTCGAACCGAGCCGCCCATTCCGGCCCGCCAGTCGAAGTTAAGTGAAGGGCTCGAACCAATGGAATCCCAAATCAGGCGACTTGCCAAGCCGCGTTGTGTACTGCTGGTTGCATTGGCGCCTCCGGAGCTCCCGGCGGCCGTGGCCAACCATGCCTTCAATCAACTTTTGGCCGACCGGCGGCTGCCACTGTGCCTGTGGCACGACCATTTCATCGGTGAACCCGGCGGGGTCGCCATCTTCTATTCCGAGACGGGAGAAGAGCGGGCGGCCTTGCTCGACAATGCTAAGCTCGATGGTTGGCGCATGGAATGGCGGCCGTTGATCTTCTCCTTCAGTCCGGCTGCCTTCGACGAGCAGATCGCATTCACCTTGCGCGCATACCGAGGCTTGGAGTGGGAAAGCGTTCGTCGCGATCAACGGCCGGAGTACGGCGATCCGAATCGTGAGGCCCAAACCGCCCAGGAGGACATCGCTGAGTAGCCCATCCAGTACTGGGACTTTGCGTGCGCTCCGGAGAAAGGGTGGCAAGGACACACCATGACCGACATTTCTGAGACCGAGTGCGCTCGGCGCCTCGAGTTGTATGAAGGGCTTGTCGGCACACTTCCGGGAGTCAAGCGCAAAGGGGCAACCATGCCCTACACCTCGTTGAACGGTCACATGTACAGCTTCCTGTCAAAGGAAGGGGAGTTGTGCCTCCGGTTGCCCTCGGAGGCGCGAGAGGCCTTCCTCGAAAGGTACGAGACGGAGCTTTGCGTCCAACACGGGGTGGTCATGAAAGAGTATGTGCGGGTCCCAACCGCCTTGCTCGTGGCCACCGATGAGCTGGCGGCGCACTTTGCCGACAGCTTTGCCTATGTGGCGATATTGAAACCTAAGCCAAGCAAGAAGAAGTGAATGGCATGCTGTAAGAAATGGGACCAAGCTTGAAAGTCTAATGAGACGCAAGTTGGAGGGACTGGCAGCTCCAGGATCCTGGGAGTAGGCGGGTGAGGGCTATGGTGCGGGAGAACGGAGTTCGGTTCTGGCAATTCTGGGGCAAGTGGCAGCGGCCCCCACTGGCCGGTCTGGTGGCAGGCATGGTCGTCTTCGTCGATGTTGGCTCGACTGTTGGCGAGGCGCTTGACGCAGGTCCCCCCTATCAGTTCGGCGTCGTTCTTGGTGCCATCGGCGGACTGGCCTTCGGCCTGGCGCAGTAACTAGTACTTCGCTGCTACGTGGCCGGTGCGGGTGGCTGAGTGGGGGTGACGCTCGTGGCGTTTGCCGCCGCTAACCTTGGTGGCCACGTCTACCGGCCTTGAGCCGCCAGGGGCGGAACCCACCACCTGGAGATCGAACGATGTCCGCTTCTCCGACTTTTGTCCGTGCTACCCGCGGGCTGCTTTCCCTGCTGGCGGGATTGTGGCTCATCTTTGGCCTGGTGATCCTGGCCGGCAGCCATCCCTCCTATCGAGAGCCCGATTTGCTGCGCTGGGGCATGGCAGCGGGCGGACTGGTCGTTGGGCTGGCGCTGACGTTGCTGACGACCATGCTCCGACCGGGCCGTCCGTTGGTTTTCTGGCTGCTGGTGGCACTTCTGGCGGCAATGCTGGTTGTCGGGCTGCTCGATGAGCTCGGCTTGGCGGATATTGTCTACCTCGGTTTGACCGCCGTCCCGCTGGCCGTGATTCTCAAGGATCGAGCTAGGTACATGAGAGGGCCAGAACCCACAGACTAGGCCATGCGTTCCGGGTAGCACGCGGTAACCGTCGGCTTGGACCACTACTTCCAGGTGTCCCTGCCGACCGGGGAAGTGCGCTCGACCCAGCCGGAGCCTACCTACCGCTGGCTGCCGCTGGCCCAGCTGGCCAACCTTTATTCTCGCCCAGCCGCAATTCGCGATGTGATTGTCGATGGCAGCAATCGCAGACAGGGTCACATGCTGTCCTCGGATCCCGAAGAAGGTCCCTGCGATTGACTCATAGGTACTTTGAACTGATGGACCAGACAACAACCGCGCTCGGCGAAGCGGGATTCTTGGGGAGCATTCGATGAGACAGACCATCCTACACGTCGCCCTGGTCGTTCGTGACTACGACGAAGCGTTGGCTTACTTCTGCGGCAAGGTGGGTTTCGAGCTGGTCGAAGACAGCTATCAGCCGGCGCAGGATAAGCGCTGGGTGGTTGTCCGCCCGCCGGGCGGGGCAGGGACGACGATCTTGCTGGCACAAGCCTCCACCCCCGAACAAGAGGCGGCCATCGGCAACCAGACCGGCGGGCGCGTCTTTTTGTTTCTTGGTACAGACGACTTCTGGCGGGATTATGAACGAATGCGGTCGGACGGTGTGGTGTTCGTCCGCCAGCCAAGCGAACAGGTCTACGGCACGGTTGCAGTGTTCGAGGATCTGTACGGTAATTGGTGGGACTTGATAGAGTTGGCCGGAACCAGCAATCCGAGCTAGTGCATTGACAGGTGGGTGGGGGATGAAAAACGCTTGGTGACTGGAAGCCACCTAGCTTTCCAACATTGACCTCAGATCGACCGGCTGCATGTTGCGATTGCTTCGCCAGCCTCGAGAGACCCATGAAGGAGCGGAAAAACCAACCTTGACGCCATCCACCAGGGCCGACGGACGGCCCAGGCAGACCGATTGATGGAGGACCGCTGGGCGTCGGGGGCGGCCTATGAATCCTTTATGGGCCGTTGGAGCCGACGTATCGGACTGGCCTTTGTCGAATGGCTGGCGCCGGATCCGGGGGGTCGCTGGCTCGAACTCGGCAGCGGCACCGGCGCACTGACCGAACAAATCCTGAGGAGAACCGATCCGGATCTCGTCATCGCCACTGACTCAGCCCTGCCCCTGCTTGGTGTGGCACAACGACAATTGTCCAATGAGCGCGTGTCATTCGTCGCCGCCGAGGCCGGCGGGCTTCCCCTGGCGACTGCAAAACTCGACTGGGTCGTTTCGGGGTTGGTCCTCAACTTCCTGCCCAAGCCGGACATAGCCATTGCCCGTGCGACCCGCCTACTCAATCCGGGTGGAAGACTGGCGGCCTATGTCTGGGATTACGCAGAGGGTATGCAGTTCCTGCGCCATTTCTGGGATGCGGTGATTGAGCTCGATCCGGCGGCTGCGGAGCTTGACGAGGCCATTCGCTTCCCGTTGTGCCGGCCGGGCCCCCTGGCTGACCTCATCAAACAAGCCGGTTTGGATCAGGTCGAGTTGGTGCCACTGGAGATCGTTACCGAATTCAAATCCTTTGCGGATTTTTGGCAGCCATTTCAAGCAGGCACAGGCCCGGCCCCGACCTACGTCCATCGCCTCCCACGATCCAAGCGGGTGGGGTTGGAGGCCGCGCTACGGGCAAAGTTGGGCGGCGGATCGGGCAATGGGTTCGTGCTCAAGGCGCGGGCTTGGGCCGTTCGAGCGGTGGCTTGACCGCCTAAGTGGGTGTTGGCGCCTAACCTGACGGCGAAGAGGTGCCCAGGCGGGGAACGAGTTGAACATGGCTGATTACCAACAGATCGTCGATCCAAGACTGCTGCGGCGCGTCGCCGAACGCTACCAGGCCGAAACGGATGAGCTCCAGCGGATGGGTTTCCGCTATCTTGGGGACTGCTTGGAAATCATGGGCCCGTATTCCGCCGTCTATTTGTTTTTGGTGGTCCTGCTGGCCCACCGCAAACGCGAGGTGCTGACCTTCCCGTCGCCGCTGCGACTGGCGGTTGGCAACCGGCTACTGGCGCACGCTGACCCGCCGTGCATTGCGCTGACGATGGGGATGGGGACCAAGCTGTACACAGGTTTTGACGATGGCACACTGCTGCTATCGTCCGACTTCGCCAGCATGGCCAAACCGCGTCCCGAGTCGCCTATCCTGCGACTGGCGCCGGCGCCCACTCTGGCCAAAGCGTGGCAGGCCCATCTTCGCCAGGCGGAGCTGCTGGCGGCGGGCTCGAAGCGCTGGATCACGGAGATGACCTTCGAAATGTACGTCCGCTGGTCGACCGTGGAGGAGGATCTGTCCCAATACTACTGAGGCAATGTCCAGACAGGAGGAAGCTGGGCGATGGGCCGACAAGGGCCTGGCCTGCAGGCAGCCTGCCCTAGCCTATCGCAGGAAAACTACCCAGCTTCAAGTCCTGCATTTGACCCATTAAGAGCGCGGGAGAGGACAGGTAAATGGCGAGTCAAGGCACCGACAAATCACCTGCGGAGCAGATCAGCCGGATGATCGACGAGCTCAACGACTGGCGCGGCGAGAAGATCGCCAAGCTGCGGGCGTTGGTCTTGGCCGCCGATCCCGAAATCAGCGAGGAATGGAAATGGGGTTCGCCCACCTGGACACGGAACGGTCTGCTGTGTTCGGCCAGCGCCTTTCGGGATCACGTCAAGCTCAACTTCCACAAAGGGGCGTCATTGCCCGATCCCAAAGGACTGTTCAACGCCGGCCTGGAAGCCAAGGCCACCCGGGCGATTGACTGGGGACAGGATGACCCGATCGACGAAGCCGGCGTCAAGTCCCTCGTGAAGGCAGCGGTAGCCCTGAACTTGTCCAACTAGGGGTCTGCCGGGCGCACCTGCACCGCCGAAGTGGGTTGAAGTTTCGAACGAAAACCAGATAATTGAGGCCCCTGGGTTGAGTAGCGATCCATTC
>DASWJQ010000040.1:0-24226 GCA_036397095.1 Anaerolineales bacterium | reverse complement strand
CGCAGGCCGCGCGGGTAGCCTGCCCCGTCCCACTTCTCGTGGTGGCAGTACGGAATGTCCAGCGCCAGGCGCAAATAGGGGATGGGCGCGAGCAAGTCGTGGGCGTAGGTCGGGTGGCGGCGCATAATTAGCCACTCGGCGTCGTCCAGCGGGCCGGGCTTGAGCAGAATGCTGTCGGGAATGCCCATCTTGCCAATGTCGTGCAGCAGGGCACCGCGGCGGATATGGATCAGGTCTTCGGCTGCCACTCCCATGGCCGCGGCCAGCCGTACGGTCAGGTCAGTCACGCGGCGGGAATGCCCTTCGGTTTCCTTGTCCCGCAGCTCGAGCGCTTTGGCCCAACCTTCCAGGGTGGTGTCGTAGGCCAGGGCCAATTCGACATTGGTCGCTTGCGATTCGAAGAAGAGATCGGCGTTGTAGATTGCCACCGCCGCCGTATTGGCCAAGAGCGCAAGCAGGTCGACATCACCGACGGCAAAGCGGTCCGGCGTGTAGCTTTGGGCCTGCAAGACACCGATGACCTCCCCGCGGGCCATCATCGGAACCAGCAGCGCCGACTGTGCCGACGGACCAGGCGAGCCAACGACGATGTTGGTCTTGACTGCCTCGAGCCGGGTGGGCAGATCGCCAATGATTACCGGAGCCGCCGTATGCACGACTTCACTCTGGGTTCCCCGCCCTGGCGGCTCGAGCGGGATGGCGGGCAATTCGTTGACATCGACCGTCTCGCCGTCCTGGCGAAGGTAGGAGCAAATGAGCTGCCGTTGGCTTCGATCGAAGCGCGAGATGATGACCGTACTGATATCTCCCAGCATCGATTCGACCGCCTCTGCCAGTCGGGGGAAGATCAGCTGGATGTCCATACTGTCGCCCAGGGCCTGGCCCAACGAGGCGACGGAGGCCAGTTGATCAACACGCCGCCGGGTCTCCATGAACAGATCGGCGTTGGAGATGGCGACCGCCGCAGTGTTGGCCACCAGGGTCATTAAGCGAGCGTCACGCTCCTTGAACCGATTCTTGTCGAGCGACTGAAGTTGCAGGACACCGATCACTTCGCCCCGAACGACCATCGGCACGAACAGTCCGCTCATCGGGTGGGGCCCTTCGCCCCTGCGGGCGTCGGGCCGGCGGTCATGCAAACTTTCAAAATCGTTCAAGATGTAAGGTTGTTTCGTCCACAGAACTTCACTCTGGCCTCCCAAGCCCGGCCCCTCCAACGGCACAGGCGGCGCCTGGCTGACATCGATCGGAGAGCCCGCCTCCAGTCCATGGACCAGGTGGAACTGCTTCCCCTCAGCCTCGTAGCGAGCCAGCAGAACCACATGGATGTCCGGCAGCAAATCCTGGCAAGCGGCGGCCAGTTGATGGTAAACCAGGCCGACATCCAACACCTGCCCCAGCTGCTGGCCCAATAGGCTTACAGTTGCCATCTGGTTAGCGTAGTTCTGCGTCTCTTCGTGGAGCGATGCCCGGCGCATGGCATTGCCGGCCATATCGGCAATTGCCCGCAAGATCCTGACTTCGTCCTCCCGAAACGGCCGGTTGCGGCCCAGCCAGAGCGTGCCCAGCGCCCCGTCGGAGGAGATGAGTGGCACACCAGCCGCCGCAGTGTCCTCGCCCAGCAAGTCACTGCCCAAGAAATTGGGATCAAGCCGGACATCATCGTGGAGGTAGGTCTTTCCGTGGTTGTAAAGCTCCCAATCGATCACATTGGCTTGCGATAAATCAAGATCGACAGTGGGGCCCCAGCTGCCGGCCGCCAGTTCCACATTCAGCAGGCGGCGGTCATCGTCCAGGTTGACGATCGCCCCGCCGCCCGCCTCGAGCAGCTCCATCGCTTGGCGAAGAATGATCGGGGGCATGTCTTCACGACTGGCGGCCTCGCGCAACGCCGCCGACGTCTGGACAATCGACTCCTGCTCACGCTCGTGCCGCCGGCGTTGGGAGACATCACGCGTGTTGAACACAACACCGCCGACGGCAGGATCATCGAGCCTGTTGCTGGCGACGACCTCCAGGTCATGGAACTCGCCATCGGCAGCCAGCATCCGGATTTCGGCCTTGAAGCCATCCTCTTCCTTGTCAACCAGTTGATGGAATGATCCGAGAAGTTCCGAGACATCCGCCGGGTGGATTTGATCGAAAACACTCACTCCGACGACCTGCTCCGGTAGAAAGCCCAGGACGGTTGTGAGGGCCGGCGACGCATAGCCCACGATGCCTTCGGCATCGGTGATGGTGATGATGTCGGTATTGTTCTGCACCAGCGAGCGGAAGCGTTGCTCGCTGGCCTCGACCGCCTGCTTCGCTCGAACGAACTCGGAGATGTCGTGCAGGTTGGCAACGACGGCAAAGACGCCTCCGTCGCTATCCAGCACCGGCGCCGCGTTGACCGTGAGGAAGACCATCGTGCCATCCGCGTGACGGACCGACGCCGGCGCATCGAAACGGGCGTCCCCAGTAGCAAACACAGCCGCCACCGGCATATCTTCTTGCGGCAGATCATGGCCCGCAAGATCCAGTACACCCCAGGCTGGATCATCGTAGTGGCGGCCCCGGATCTCCTCCTGGGTTACCTCCAGAATCTTCTCGACCTGGGGATTGGCGAAGGTCACGCAGCCGTCCTCACCAAACATCAAAATCCCGGTTGGGCTGGTTTCCATGATCCGGCCCAGCAAGTCGCGTTCACGGCGAAGCTCGGCTTCCATGCGGTGCCGTTCGGTGACATCTCGCGCCGTGAGCAGCAGCCTGGTTTCTCCGTCGGGGCCGTGCTCCGCCCGGCCGGCGGCCTCGACGTCGATCCAGCCCTGTTCGAGATGCAGCAATCTGAATTGAATTGAAGTTGGTTCCCCCTCATGGGCCAGCGCCTGCTCTATCGTCAATCTGGCGGCGGCCACGTCATCTGGGTGCAGGTACTCGTATATCGACTGGCCCAAAAGAACCTCGGGGGCGACTCCGGTTAGGGTCAAGACGCTCGGGCTGAGGTAGGTGGAGCGGCCCTCCTTGTCGAGGATCGCAACGACATCAGTAATGTTCTCTAGCGTCGAACGGTACAGCCGTTCACGATGAGCCAATTCGGCCTCGGCGGCACGACGGGCGGTGATATCGTGGAAATTGACCACGATGCCGCCGACCGCCGGATCATCCGTCAAATTGGTGCCGACCATGTTGAACCAGCGCCACTCTCCGTCCGCCCGGCGCAGCCGCACTTCAAGCCGGCCGTCCCCGGTTTCTCCCTGGGTCACACGCTGGTACGACGCGGCCGCCCGCTGGCGGTCGTCCGGATGGATCAATTCAAAGCCGCTTTGGCCCAAGAAATCGTCCAGCTCGTACCCCAGCAAACTGCGAATCGACTCGGTGGCGTACAAAACTTTGCCGGTCTCGTCAGCAATGGCTACGCCATCCCAACCATTCTCGACGAGCGCCCGGAAGCGCCGTTCCCGGAATGTGAGGGTCTGCTCGGCCCGCTCTCGTTGGATGGCGGCACCGAGCAAGGCGGCGGCCGTCCGCAGCGCCTCGACTTGGGCATCATCCCAGTGACGCTCATGGCTGCAGTCGTCGAAACCCAGGAATCCCCACCAGTCGTCGCCGAGGAAGACAGGGACAACGACCAGGGATTGGACGGCTTGCAAGACGAGGAATTCCTGCTCATCCGGGGGAAATGCAGCGACCGGTCCTTCTATCGTTCCGCCGGCCGCCAACACGCTTTGCCAGCGTTCGAATCCAATCTCAAGGTAGCCAAATGGCCGGGACCCAAGCTCGGGCAGCAGGGCTAGGTCGTCACGCTCGGCCCACTCGAAAAGCTGCTTGGCCGTGCGCCGGCCTTCGCCATCCCAGCCATTCTCAAACAGATAGGAGCGACAAGCGCCGGCCGCCAGGCCGAGTCGCGCCAGGATGGCCGGGGTAACCGCCCGCCAGTCTCGGCTGGCAAGGAACCGCTCGGCGGCAAAGCTGACGGCTTCCAGGACTGCTTCCCGACCGCGCAGCGCCTCATGTGCCTCCACCAGGTCGGTCACATCGTGCGAAACCGACAGGACGCTGGCAATCGATCCATCGGCGGCTCGCTCTGGCACGAGGTTGGTCCGGAAGGTGCGGCGCCGACCATTCACGGCATGGCTGAACTCGATTTGTCGCTCAGCACCCGACTCGGCCACCGAATGGATGGCCTCTTGCCACAGATCCTGGCGCTCCGGTGGGACGATGCCGGAGGCCTTGCTGCCGACATATTCCGCGGGCTCATGACCGGTCAACTTGTGGATGGCTGGACTGATATACAAATGCTCCCCAGTGGGGCTGTAGCGAGCAATCACTTCCGGTGAGTTCTCGACCAGGGTCCGGATTTCCGCCTGCTGGCTGGCGAGAGCCAACTCCATCTGGCGTCGGTCGGTGAGGTCGATATGCAGAATGACGGCGCCTCGACCCAGCTCCAATGTGTTGGCCCGCATTAGATACCAGCGTTCTCGATCCGGGGAGTTGCAAGGGTACTCCAGGACATAGCTCGTCTGGGTCCCGCTGATCACGGCCTCAATGCCATCGAGGGCCTGCTGGGCTAGTTCATCACCGCCGGCGGCGGCTCGGCGCAGAGGCCCCAGATAGTCGACGCCGGCGCTGACCGCAGCTGGATCTAGCCCGTTTTCCTGGGCAAAGCGGCGCCAGGCCCGATTGGTGTGGCTGATCCTGCCGTCCTCGTCGACCACGGCAATATTGGGATCCATCGAATTGAGAATGGACCGGTTGGCCCATTCGCTGTGTTCCAGTTGGCGGGCGGTTTGCCAGCGCTCAATGGCATGGCGAATGGATCGATCGAGTTGATCGCGGTCAAAAAGGCCCTTGACCAGGTAGTCCTGTGCCCCGGCCTGCAGGCTTTCGACGGCAACCTGGGTGTCGGCCTGACCGCTGAGCACAACGATGGGTGTGGACACAGCCAACGCGGCCATACGGCGCACGGTGTCCAAACCCGCACTGTCGGGCAAGGTCAAATCCAGTAGGACGACGTCGAATTCATTGCCGGCAAACTGAATCTCGGCGCCGGCCAGCGAGTCAACTACTTCGATTTGATAGTGGGACCCGCTTGGCGACATTTCGTGCCGCTCGTCCAGGTAGGCCCGGACCAGCCGGGCATCGCCGGGATTGTCCTCAATCATCAGGACCCGGGTCATTGTCAGCGCTTCGACCCCATTCCCCTTGGGCTTACTGGTGGTGCGATCCATCGGTAGGCGCGATTCCTTACTCAGGTGGCCAGAGATCAGGCATTCGGAAGCCGGACGACCGAAAGCCAGAACTCTTCGATCGACTTGACGGCCTCGATAAACTCAAAAAGGCTGACCGGCTTGGTGACGAACGCATTGGCGTGCAGATCGTACGATCGCAGAATGTCCTCCTCAGCCGAGGAAGTCGTCAGCACCACGACGGGGATCCTCTTCAGCTGGGGATCTTGCTTGATCTCCTCCAGCACCTCCCGCCCGTCTTTGCGCGGCAGATTCAAGTCGAGAAGGATCAGATCCGGGCGCGGGGTATTTTCGTGCTCGCCCTGACGGCGAAGCATCTGGAGCGCTTCGACGCCATCGCTGGCCACCCGCATCGTGTTGTTGATCTTGTTTGTGATCAGCGCTTCCCGGGTCAGTCGAACATCGCCCGGATTGTCCTCGACAAGCAAGATCTCGATCGGTCTTACCATGTTCTCATGACTCGCATTCATGACCCCTCCGGCACGGCAAGAAGTGTGAAGTAGAAGGTTGATCCTTTGCCCGGCTCAGACTCGAGCCAGATGCGGCCCCCGTGACGCTCAACGATCTTCTTGCACATTGCCAGGCCAATGCCCGTCCCTTCGTAGGCCTGGCGGGTGTGCAGCCGCTGGAAAATGATAAAGATGCGGTCGAAATACTGCGGATCGATTCCGATTCCGTTGTCGGCGATCTGAAAAATCCACTCAGCGCCGTCGCGTCGCGCTTCCACTCGGATCCTTGGCGGCTGTTGGCCGCGATACTTGATGGCGTTTGAGATCAGGTTGGTGAAGACTTGCTCCAGCTGCCCCTCGTCAGCCAACACGACAGGCAACGCAGCCACCTCAACCTGTGCCTCCGCTTCGCGTAGGCGTGAGTCAATCGTGCGCAAGATCCGCTGAAAGACAGTCTGGCTGTCGACCGGTCCCGGGTCTTTGCCACGCGTGCCGACGCGTGAGAAGGCGAGCAGGTCGTTAATGAGCCGCTGCATGCGGGCGGCTCCGTCGACGGCATACTCGATGAACTCGTTGGCTTCATCGTCCAGCTTGTCGGCGTAGCGTTGCTGTAACAATTGGACGTAGCTCGAAACCATGCGCAGGGGTTCCTGTAGATCGTGCGAGGCGATGTAGGCAAACTGCTCAAGCTCTTGATTCGAACGCCGCAGCTCCGAGGCGTAGGACCGCAAAGTCTCCTCGGCCATCTTGCGCGGTGTTATGTCGATGACGGCTCCCTCCAAAATCTCGCCACCCCCATTTGCCCCATGCCGCAGCCGCGTCGATTGCCTGACCCAGATGGGCTGTCCGTCTCCCCTCTTGACTTGGGTCTCGAATTCGGAGATCTCTCCGACTTTGCGCAGCTTTTCAATCCACTGGGCACGCTCGATCGGGTCGATATAGAAGGCTTGGAGTGGATGGCTCAGCAGCGACTTGCGATCGGGGTAGCCAAGCAAGTTGATAAGTGCCTGGTTGGCGTCAAGGAAGCGTCCATCCACCGTAGTGCGGTACATGGCGACCGGCATTTCATGGAACAGGGCCAAGTAGCGGGCTTCGGAGAGCTCCAGGGCCTCTAGCGCCGCCCGGCGTTGAATGGCCGGCCCCAACTGGCGAGCCACCGCCAGGGTCAGGCTGGCCGTCTCACTGTCTTCCTCGCGTGTGGCGTCGGAGAAGAAGGTGAGCACGGCTAGTACCTCACTGCCAACCGCGGCCGGCACGGCCAGGACGGCGTGGAGCTCGGCCTCTCTCGCCAGATTCACACGGGAGAAGACGGGATCATCATCCGTTAGGACATCCTGGATCCACTCCGGTTCAGCCGTTTGCCAAACCCGCCCGACGACACCCTGTCCTTTGGCGAACTGCAAGTCGGCACTGGCCAGGGCGAAGGCCACCGCCAGGTCCCCTCCCTGCTGGTAGTAGGCTCCCCGCGCAAGGCGCTCCCCATCCTCGTTGGCCAGCCAGGCCTCGGCATAGACCCACTTGCCGCGAGCGCACAGGAGGGCTAGCACTTGCTCGAGGGAGTGTTCCAGATCCTCCCCCGAGGCCAGTGCTTCACTCGAATCGAGCAGGGTGCGCACCTCGAACTCGGCCTGAGCCAAATCGGCAGTGCGCTTCTCCACCTCGGCTTCAAGTTTGCCGATGTTACTCTGCAGCTCGGCCGCCATCAGGTTGAATGTCTGGCCCAAGCGCTGCAGTTCATCCGTATTGGCCTCGGGCATGCGCACGCTAAGATCCCCGGCAGCCAGGCCGGCCGCGTGCTGGCGCATCTGTTCAAGCGGCTCGCTGATCCGGCCGGCGAGCGTCAGACCGGTGCCAAGGGAAGCCAGGGCCGTCAACAGGAACACGGCCAGCTGGCTGCGACCCAAGTCCTTAAGCGGTTGAAGGGCCTCGGCCTCGTCCACTTCGATCGCCAGGCAGATCTGCTGGGTGGGCAAGTACTCATAGGCGCCGATAACCGGAATGCCGCGGTAGTCGCGACCCCAGCCTCTGGTCGATTGGCCCGTCAGGCAGTGCAGGATCGCCGGCGTGGCAACACCTACGGTGAGCACGGCATTCTCGATGAATCTCAGCTCGGTGAGGGCCATGCCCTGTGCGTTGACCAGGAAGCTGTCCTCGCTCTCGAAGTTGATCTCGCTGGCCGCCAACCGGTTAACTGCCTCCTGCAACGGGAACTCCCCGAGCAAGACCCCAATGAGCCTATGGTCTTCATCCAAAATCGGTCCGGCCGCCGTCAACACGAGCGTGCCATCGACAGCGGACCGATGGGGCGGCCACAACTGCGGGGCGTCAATACCGGCAGCCTCCACCGCCGGGTCGCTCCACACTTCCCCGACTCGCTCCCTCTCTGTCGAAGCCAGGATTTGACCACTATCCACAGCCAGCACCAGCAGTCGGCTAAAACCGAGGATGCGGCCGGCCGGATCCAAGTGGAGATCAACCACACGGTTTTGCGCCGCCACCGCCAAAGCGATGCCGCCTTGCCCCTCGACCAGCAAGAGCACATCGGCAACCAGCCGGGGCTCGCCGGCCAGCAAGGCCACGGCTGCTTCATGGCTGGACGACCAATGCTCCAACTCGGCTGTGCGCAAGTGGGCGATTGCCGACAAATGATCGGCAGCCGATAGCTGCAAGGTGCGACGTGTCGTCAAGAGGTTGGCCATTAAATAGAAGGAAAGTGGCAAGACCGTAAGAGCCACCATGGCCAGGGCCAGTCTGACACGGAGGGTGGTCATGACGACTCGCCCGAATGCGGTCCGCGGCGCTGCGGCCAGCAGCCGGCTGCCCAGCCAACTTGAGCCACATTGCTCCCCGGCTGCGCGAATGGGATCATGAGTACCACGCCTGCCATTCCTGGCTGGCTCCTCGTCTAGCGTCGAGCATTGTTGGCCGGCTTGCCCCCGGCGACGGGACTTGTCAGCACGACGTCAGCGCTGCCTGCATCAGTCTCACGCTGAGCACGGATTCGTCGGAGCTCGGACATCAGGTCCCGATTGAGCGAAGCCTTGGAGACGAAAGCATCGGCTCCGCCAGCCAGTGCCGCCTTGGCATAGCCTTCCGTATCCAGCAGCGTCAGAATGACAATGCCGGCCTCGGGCAATAAGGAGCGGATCAAGGGCAGGAGCTCAAGTCCGGTCAGGCCGGGCATGCCCAGGTCCAGCAACACGAATTCGGGCTTCAGCTGCTGCGCCAGGCGCAGCGCCGTGCCGGCCTCGAGGGCTTTGGCTACAACCTGCCAACCTGCCTGCTTCGACAGGAAGGTCCCAATAATGTCCAGGAAGGTGGGATTGTCATCGATCAGTAAGACGGTTGAATCGGCCATACGGGACTACCTCAAGGTCGGGTTACTTCCCAAGGATAGTGGCGCGGCCAATGGCGGGGTATCCGTACTTCTACGGAGCTGGCGGAAAGCTTCGGCGGGCGGGCCGGCTGCCGCCGACCTATTCGAGGGCGATTATGCCTCGGCGGATGGCGTAGCGGGTCACATCGGCCTGGTGTTCGAGGTTCAGCTTGCGCATCATGTTGGCCCGGTGGCTCTCGGCCGTCCGCTGACTGATCGTCAGCCTGGCAGCAATTTCGGCGTTCGTCCGCCCTTCGGCAACCAGTTGAAGGACCTGGCGCTCACGGTCGGTCAAGACTTTCAGCGGATCAAGTTCGCCGGTCGCCTTGCGCTGCCGGTAGCTCTCCAAGGCGTCCTCGCTCAACGGTGGGCTCAAGTAGCGGCGTCCGGCGATCGCCTCGCGGATGGCATGGACCAGCTGCTCGGCCCCGGCCTCCTTCAACACGTAGGCGGAGGCCCCTTCACGCAGCGCGCTGAGCACGTAGGACTCGTCCGAGTGCATCGACAGCACAACGATGCGGGCCCGAACCTGGGCTTTGCGCAGGCGGCGGATGACCTCAAGTCCGTGCATACCGGGCAGCATCCAGTCCAGCACCAGCACGTCGGGGGCGTGCTGCTCAACCAGCGGCAAAACGTCTTCGCCTACGCCGGCCTCGCCCATGACAATCATGTCCGCTTCGCGCTCGAGCAAGGCTCGCAGCCCCTGGCGGACCACTTCGTGGTTTTCAACCAGCACGATGCGGATCATAGTTCGGCCGTCCGCCCTTGATTGCGCCGCTCGAGCATGCCGGCCAGCGGCAGCACAGCTTCCAACCGGGTGCCCTTGCCAGGCGAAGACTCGATGGTCAACTGGCCACCGAGCAAGTATGCTCGTTCGCGCATGCCGTCCAGGCCGGTCGAAATCCCTTCCGGCAGCTCCGCTGGCTTGAAACCGGCGCCCTCATCGACCACCAGCAGCCGCAGCACGCTGTCATCCGCCTCCAGGTGAATATGCGCCTGGCCAACGCCGGCGTGGCGGGCTACATTGGTCAAGCCTTCTTGGACCAGCCGATAGGCCGTGGTTTCGACTCCCGGCGGGAAACGACGCCCGTCGATCGCCTCATGGGTCAACTCAACCTGGAGTCCTGTGAGTGTGCCCATCCGATCGATCTGCCAGATCAGGGACGGGAGCAATCCGAGATCGTCCAGCATCGACGGCCGAAGGTCGAGTGACAGGTCGCGGACACGCCGCAGCAGATCGCGAACCAGATCCAACGCCTTCTCCAGCTCTTGGCTTGCCCCCAGCGCCGGCTGCGCCATTTCAAGTGTCAGCTTGAGAGCAGTCAGGAGTTGGCCAATCTCGTCGTGGAGCTCGCGCGCCAGGTGTCGTTTCTCTTCCTCCTGCACCTCGACCAGGCGTAACGACAATTCCTGAAGACGCGCGCGGCCGGCCCGCACCTCTTCGAAGAGCTTGGCACCGTCAATAGCCGTGGCGGCCTGTGAGGCCAACGCTTGAAGCAGGCGCAGGTCATCCTGGCCGAAAGCATTTTCGTCGGTGAAACTGTCGGCAAACAAGGCGCCAATCGCCTCCCCGTGCAGCAGGATTGGCACGCCAAACACGGACTCGACCGCTTTCAGCCGCGGGGCTTCAACCGACACGAAGACCTCGTGGCGCCGCGCTTGGTTGAAGAGGCCAGGCTTGGCGTCCCTGAATACCTTGCCTACCAGTGATTCGTTGACGCCAAAGCGCAAATCGGCGATCTCGGGATCCAGATGTCCTACCCAGGCACGGGGGACAAGACGATCGAGCGATTCATCATAGAGCCACAGGCTGGAGGCTTCGGCTTTGGGGATGGTTGGTACGACCGATTGGACGATTGCCTCGAGGACGGCCTGCAGATTGTGCTGCTCGGCCAGTCGCTGGCTCACGCCGAGCAGTACCTCAAGCTCCGAGCGCTGTCGTGCCACCTGTTGGTAGGAACGGGCGTTGGCCACGGCGACCGACGCTTGGTCGGACAGCAACTGCAGGATAAACAGTTCGGCCTCCGAAAAGCCGTGGGGCACTTCGAAGGCGACATTCATGACGCCCAGATTCTGGTCTCCGATGCGCAGCGGCAGGCCGGCAATTGCGCCGTCCCACGCCGGGAAATCGTCGGCAAAGAGCGGGTGACCCTTCGTCCGCGGGAAGACCAGTCGCTGCCCACTTTTGGCGACCTGGTAGCTGATTCCGTTCGGCCTTGGCTCGACGTGGCTTCTACCTGTCCCCATCTCCCCCCAGCGTGCCACCCCGAATTTCAAGCGGTCACCCTCAAGCAGGAAGATATGGACATCCGATGCGCCGAGCGTCTCAAGGGCGGCGACCGCGATTTCATCCAGGACCTCATCCAGATCCAGGTGTGACGTCAGACGAAGACTGGCCCGCTGTAAAGCCTCTAGTTCAAGATAACGTCGGTTGGCCTGCTCCAGCAATTGGGCATTGCGCAAGGCCAGTGCCAGGCTCTCAGCGACCTCCTGGACAACGGTCGTCTCCTCCTGCGTAAAGGCAAAGGGTTCGAGCCGCGCCAGGCCCATCGTCCCGAGCGGTTCATCGTCGACCAGGAGGCGCACAATCAGCATGGACCGGATGCCTTTGCGGGCCAAGTCCTGCGTGACGGGTGGCCTTTCAGACACTCGCGTTAAGTCTGGGATTTGGATCATCCGGGGCCGCCGCAGTTGTTCCGTGCTGGTGACCCCGATGTCCGTCAAGTCGATCTCCGCCCCGACTCCGCCCATGGGATCATGCTCACCGGCGACTGCGACGACACGGCCGACCAGGTGCTTCTCGCCAAAGAGCACGATCGATGCGTTGTCGGCAGGCACCAGTTGGATCAGGGATTCGAGGGCGGCGCTGGCCGTTTCTTCGACCGACTCTTCCGCCATAATGCGGGCCTCGATCTCGCGTAGGTTCTGCAGACGGGTGGCCGTTCGTTGGCGGTGGCGCTCGGCGCGCACTCGGTCGGTTACATCATGGCAGGTGTACAACCGGTCCGAACCGATGATGTCAACCTGCTTCACCGTGACGAGCAATTGGTGCTCGTCACCCGATTTGTCCTTGATGCTTGCTTCAATGTTGAAAAGTTCGCCCTGTCGCCTGAGCAGCTCCGGGTCGAACAAATCGGGACCAAGCAGATTGTCGATACTGCGCAGACCCTCGGCCTCGGTCAGGGTGTAGCCGAAGATCACATGCACATTGTCACCGACGTAGGTCAACCGTCCAAGGTCATCGGTAAGGAAGACGGCATCCGAGATGTTGCTCAGTATCACGCGGTGCAGCTCTTCACTGCGGCGCAGTTCGGCCTCCGCCTGACGCAGCGCGGTCAGGTCGGCCGAGATGCCAATCACAGCCGACAGGTTACCCGCCTCGTCAAACACCGGCGTGTCGGTGACCAAGGCCGGGAAAACCGTGCCATCCTTGCGGGCGACCAGGAACTCGCCTCGCCAGGTCTCGCCGCGAGCCAGTCGCTCCTTGATCAGAGCCGCAGTTCCTCTTTGGTTAACTGCTGGGGTTACTTCGGTAAGGGAACGACCGACAACTTCTTCAACCCGCCAACCGAACATCGCTTCGGCTGCTCGATTCCAGTAGGTGATCTTGCCGGCCGGATCAGTGGCGACCACCGCTTGGCCGACCGCCGCCAGCATTTCGGCCTGCCTTTCCACCTGATCCAGCGCGTGCCGACGATCGGCCGCCTGCGCCAACAGATTGGCAACCGTCTGCAAAAAGTCGGCCTCTTCCACCCGGAAATTGCGTTGTCTTCGCTGATGGACCGCCAGCACACCGTCGTTGGCTTGGCTCATGATGGGTACCGACAAGCTGCTGGCCACGCCGAGATCCACCAAGTAGTCGGGGGTTGTGTAGCGCCGTTCATGCGCCTGGTCGTCGGTCGTCACAACGGTCTTGGCCAGCAAGGTATAGCCCGCTTGTGACCGGATACCTGCAGGGACTTCCGCCGGCAAGGAGACCATTGGTTGTCCGAGGAACACACGGTGGCGCAGGGACTCACCGTCCGGGTTGGATTCGAGAATGCAGACAAAATCGACGGAGAGCGCCTGCTGCACGCTTGTGGCGGCCAGTTGGCTCAAATCGTCCATTGTCATCCCGCCCAAAGCCTGCAGGCTGAGCTCGGCGGCAGCTCGCTGCAAGTCGGCGTCGGCAACCGAGCGCAGTCGTTCGACATCCGTCGCTTTGCCCACCTGGCGAAGCGCCAGATAGAGCCCAAGCGATGAGGCCAGGATAAAGGCGATCCCCTTATAGGTTTGGAGGGCAGCAAGTGTCGCGGGATTGCTTGAGAATTGGAGGACCACAAAGTCGGAGAGCACGATCCAGGCTGCACCGAGCAGTGCATAGACCAGGACCACACGGAAGGCAAACGTACGCCGGGACATCCAACCCGGGGCGGCCATTCTAGGCTGCCGTTGGCGTCCTTCCGACCCCATTGCGGGCCCCCTTCTCACCGATTCCTAGACTTCAACATTCCCACACTTGGGAAGCGCCGGATGGATGAAGTCAACCGTGCAACGCTCCTGATGCCAACATTACCACGAACTGCCCGGACGTTGAAGTCGATGCTGCCAGCTTAGGACCGATTCCCTATTGAGAGCACCTGCCGGCCAGCTAGAATAGGACCGTCGTCACTTGTCCGCAAGGGCAATGTCTCGACCACCCCCGCGCTTGCCCCCCTCAGGCTCGGGGGTGTTTCTTTAAGCAAACAGCCGCGCTGGGCACCAGGCGCCAAGCACCAGGCACAGGGCCAGCAGCCGCAAGCAGGATCGCGTGGCCCAGGTAGCGGATATGCGCAAATGACGGAATTGCCCCACCCTTGTCTGTCGACGGATGACCGGCGTCACGTGCGATGACATTCGGACATTGCGCCGGCCATCCTGTCGTGCCACCATGGTCATGATCGAAGATCAATTCTGCAGCCGCGTCGTTGGACGCCAGCCGGCGTTGTAAGGCGCGCCCGAGTGGAGGGTTCTCCCATGCACATCACCCGTGAAGAGGCGCTCGAGTATCACAGCCGTGGGCGTCCGGGCAAAATCTCGGTGTGCCCGACCAAGCCGCTCGCCAGCCAGCGCGACCTGTCGCTGGCTTACACGCCGGGAGTTGCCCAGCCCGTCCTGGCCATCGAAGAAGACCCCCAGCTGGCATACGAATACACGGCCAAGGGCAACCTGGTGGCGGTTGTGTCCAATGGCACGGCCATCCTGGGACTGGGCGATCGGGGACCGCTGGCTTCCAAGCCGGTCATGGAAGGCAAAGGGGTCTTGTTCAAGGTCTTCGCCGATATCGATGTCTTCGACATCGAGGTGGATGAACTCGACCCGGAGAAACTCATCGAAGTGGTGGCCGCCATCGCCCCGACCTTTGGTGGCATCAATCTGGAGGACATCAAGGCACCGGAGTGTTTCCAGGTCGAGACGGCCCTCAAAGCGCGTCTTGACATTCCTGTCTTTCACGACGACCAGCATGGCACAGCCATCATCACGGGCGCCGCGCTCGTCAACAGTCTCGAGTTGATCGGCAAGGACATCGGCGCTATCCGCATGGTGGTCTCCGGCGCCGGTGCCTCGGCCCTATCGTGCAGCGATCTGGCCGTCCAGCTTGGTGTCAAGATTGAAAACATCATGCTGGTCGACAGCAAGGGGGTGGTCTACAAGGGCCGCCAGGCGGGGATGAACCATTACAAGGAGCGCTTCGCCGTCGACACCGATGCCCGCACCCTGGCCGACGCTGTGCGCGGGGCCGACGTGTTCTACGGCTTGTCCATCGCCGACGTGCTAACCCCGGAGATGGTCAAGACGATGGCCGACCGGCCCTTGATCTTCGCCATGGCCAACCCCGATCCTGAGATCCGCTACGAGCTGGCCAAGGAGGCCAGGCCAGACGCCATTGTGGCCACCGGCCGCAGCGACTACCCCAACCAAATCAACAACGTTCTGGGGTTCCCGTTCATTTTCCGGGGTGCGCTCGACGTGCGTGCCCGTGCGATCAACGACGAGATGAAGGTGGCGGCCTCCCATGCGCTGGCCGATCTTGCCCGCCAGGATGTCCCCGACAGTGTGCTGCACGCGTATGGTATCGACCGGCTCAAATTCGGGACGGACTACATTATCCCCAAACCGTTCGATCCACGTGTTCTGTTGTGGGAAGCCCCGGCGGTGGCCAAGGCGGCCATGGAATCAGGTGCCGCCCGCCTCGAAATCGACATCGACAACTACCGCAACGAGCTGGCACTGCGCCAGGGCAAGGGCGAGCGCGTCCGCCAGTTCATTATTAACAGGGCGCGGCAGGCACCCAAGCGGATCGTGTTCGGCGAAGGTGAGGAGACCAAGATCATCCGCGCAGCGGCGCGGGTCAAAGAGGAAGGCATCGGAACACCGGTGCTGCTAGGCCGGCCCGATGTGATTGGTCAACGCATTCAGGAGTTGGGCCTTGAACTCGAGGTCGAGGTAGTTGACCCGGCCCACGACGAACGCGCCGAGGCCTACACCGAGCAGTACTTCGAGCTGCGCCGGCGCAAGGGGATGACACGCGCCCGGGCCGGCCGGCATATGCTGCTGCCCAATGTCTTTGGACCGATGATGGTTCACGCCGGAGACGCCGATGCCTACATCGCCGGATTGACCTACGACTACCCGGAGGTGATCCGACCGGCGCTGCAGATCCTGCACACCCGCCAGTCATCCCATCTGGTGGCCGGCGTCTACATCATGATCGTCGAAGATAAGGTCTACTTGTTCAGCGATGCCACCGTCAATATCGACCCGTCGGCTGACGACCTGGCCGAAATCGCAATGCTCGTCGCCGAGTACGCCCGCCAGCTGGAGTTGGAGCCGCGCGTTGCCATGCTGTCCTTCTCCAACTTCGGCTCAACCCGCCATCCGCTCTCGGACAAGGTCCGCCAGGCGGTTGCCATCCTACGGGAGCGAGCGCCCGAGCTGGCGGTCGACGGCGAGATGCAGGCCGATACGGCCGTGGTGGAAGAGTTGATCGCCGAACGCTATCCGTTCAGCCGAGTGCGGGACGCCAATATCCTGATCTTCCCTTCGCTCGAGTCGGCCAACGTGGCTTACAAGCTGCTGGACCGCCTGAGCGACGCCCGCGCCATCGGCCCAATCCTGCTCGGAACGGGCGCCCCGATCCATGTCCTGCAGACCGGCGATGATGTCGAGGACATTGTGCACGTGGCGGCGGTGGCGGCGATGGATGCGGGAAATAGGGGATAGGGATTGGGGATTGGGGATAAGTGTTAGGTGATGCGTCGTATATGAATTGGAGTTGGCATTAGGGATACTCACGTCCCCTGGTCGGGACGATTCTCGTAATCGCCCCGACCCAGGCACTTGATACCTGTCTTGCCAGGGGCGCACCGCGGCGCGCCCTTTTGGATGGGGCCCGACTTCCGAAGTCCACAGGTGCGGGATTGGTCAGTGAACCTGCCTGTGTGGACCTCGGAGGTCATTCAGCCCTCGGCCCCCCGCTCCGCCTGCCTCGACCTTGCCCCTGCCTAGTGGCGCGACTACAATGAACGTCACTGCCCCCGTAGCTCAGTGGATAGAGCACTGGCCTCCGGAGCCAGGGGCCCCAGTTCAAGTCTGGGCGGGGGTACTGCGCCGGCCTCAGCGTTGCTGGGGCCGGTCACTTTCCCGGCGGTCCATTAAGCCGCGGATGAGCATCACCTCCCCCATCTAGTCTGTTGGCGAATCGGCGCCCAGCATTCGCTGGTACAGGTCCAGGATCTTGGCCGTGGCCGCTGCTAGATCATGGCGCTGGAGCACAAGCTCCCGCCGGCGGCGACTGGCATGGACACTTTCTGTGCGCCATTGCTGCTCCATGGCATGCGCCAGCGCCTCAGGATCCCTGGGCGCTACCAGCAAGCCCTTCTCCGGTGTGTCAATCAATTCGGGCAGACAACCAACGTGGGTTGAGATCACCGGACGACCCATCGCCAGGCTCTCAAGAACGGTCAGCGGCGGATGTGAGTAGCCAAAAGCCGTCCGGAACGGCAGCACCACCATGTTCACCGCCCGCATGAACTCCCCCCAATCTTCGACATATCCCTGCACTTTGACCCGGCCGCCTAATCCAGAGGATTGAACCAGCCTTAGAAAACGCAGGCGCTGTTCCTCGAGATAGGCTCGATCGGAAGCAAGATGGGCACCCCGGTCGGCGACGATCAGCGACGCCTCGGGCAAGGAATGGAGCAGGCGTGCGAAGGCCTTCAGCAGAGTCTCCGCTCCACGGCCCGGTGTGAGCAGGCCCAAGTAGGCGACAACCGGTCCCGGCGCTCGACTCGGCGGATGCCATCGAAGTTGGCCCAGGTTAAGACCAACCGGCCAGACCTCCAGCCGGCGGCGATCAAAGCCGACATCGATGGCCTGTCCTGCCAAGAATCGGGTGAACGAAAGCACCCAGCCATACCTCTTAAGTGTGGCTGCGATCGCCCTCCGGCTGGCCAATACTCCCCGCAGGGCGCTCGGTCGGGCCAAACCCCTGATACTCAATCTGCCAAAGGCAATGAAGTCCGATAGCGAGGCCTTCGGATGGGTGTTGAGCGTCAGCAATAGCGGTCTACTTGCTCCTACCGCCCGGACCAGCTCGGCCGAGCTCCAGAAACTGAACGCGTGGACAATGTCCGCCCATGCCAGGGCCTGGGGCCAGTTGGACCGAAGTGTACGATCTTTGCGGTATGCATAGCTGCTGCCGGGCAAAAACCGCTCAGTGGACGGTGCCCCTTCGGGAAAGATCGATAGCAGCTTGCGCTCATGAAGCGCCTGCCGCTGGCCCGTCAGCTCGCCGGAGACGATCCGCACCTGATGCCCGGCCTTTAGGAGCGAACCTGCCAGTTCATAGGCGGGACGCGAATGGCCGGAAATGGCGTCCATCCGCGAGCCAATCAGCAAAATCCTCAAAACCAGGCCTGCCCGAGCGACTTAGCTTTTGCGGTCATAGCCGTATTCTGCAAGCCAGGGAGCGGCCAATGCTGCGACCAATCGCTGTTTCCACCGGGGAAGTCTCGTCCGCCAGGCTTCATCCGGCGAGAGAATCGCCTCGCCACTGAGAAAACGCGAGGGGTTTCCCCATAGCGCGTGACTGGTTGGCAGACTCAACTGGTTTGGGCCGGCTGCCCATCGATGAGCATGGGTCAGTCCCAATTGCTCGAGGATCGGTTCCAAGTATGCACTTGGTTCACGGATGTAATCTTCATAGCGGAGCAGGTAATAGCGGCTTCCCAACGTTCGGCCCAGGGCCTTGGCGGATCGATTGCGCACAATCCAACGCACGGTGCTGCCAATCGGTCCGAACTGCGGCACTGCCAGGGTCCCGCTTGGGTCAGGAAAGTGCTTCTTCTTGCTCCAGGAATAGGCGACCGCTCTTGGGTCCCTCACCAGATGGACCAGGTGCAAGTCGACCGTATCCATTGCCACAAGCACCTTGGCATAGTGTGTGAATTTCGACGAATCCACAATGATCTGACTGCCAGTTACCCTTTGGATCGTGCGGTACAGCAGACGGCTGTTCTGCACGTACCACTCAGGGTAAGCCACAAGTGCTTCGGCTTTGGATGGAACCAGATCCCTGACGGTTGCATTGGCGCGGGCCCTCACCATTGCCTGCGCTGCGGCAGATCCAACTTCGTGGGCGGTGAACCTGACTACCTCTCCCCAAACCTGGCAATGGCTGGCGACCAAACCGCAACCACATAGTCGGTTCTCAAGCAATCCGCGCTGCCAGAAATCGATCAGCTCGCCGCCGAAGAAGACCCCGTCGACCATATCGAGCAACTGACCCAGGATCGTTGAGCCCGTGCGACCCGATCCGGCGATGTAGACGATCTTGAGTGGCTCCAAAGCTGCTCCTGGGAAATGGACTGGTTCTTCGACACCGGCGCCGGTCGCTCAATCGGTGCCTCCGATGGCCGTGTGCGTTGCGCCAGTCACCTACGGTTGGAATGACGCTTGCTTCAGGATCCTTGCCTGGGTAGTGGAAGGGATCCCCAGCCGGGGCAGCTCGGGTCAACCGGTCCGGGATGACCGGCTACATCAAGTCCACAAACGCAATCTCATCCTTGTCCGTGTCGACCCAGGCAAAGCTGCTGCGCCCATTCATGCCCATCAATTCGCCAGGGTTCAGCAGCCAGCAGTCACCAATCCGCTCTTGGTGGGCGGTGTGATCGTGGCCATAGCACACCAGGTCATATTGGCCCGAAAGCGCCATGTCGCGCCCCAGATCCGGGTAGTGGACGACGGCCACCCGCCAACCGCCAAGCTCAAGCCGGGCGACCAGCCCGTGAAGGTGAAGGTTGGCGTGTTGCTGCGCGATGTGTCCGATCAGTTGGTGGTCACCATCGTTATTGCCCCACACGATGTGGACCGGCACGTCCTGCAGGGCGGCTGCCATGCGCTTGACGACGAAGGGTGCCACCAGATCGCCGCAATGGATGACGGCCTCGGCTGTCCCCATTTGTTCGAGGGCTGATGCCAGGGGTTGCAAGTGGTCATGGCTGTCGCTGAGCACGGCAATACGCATGCTGGGTCGTCCTGCGGTGGCTACGGGTCTGAGCAATCGCGCGTGAATCCACACACGCGGCAGATGATTTTGCAGTGTCGGTAGGTTGTTGAGCCGGCGCAAACCCAACACACCCTGTCCTGCCCTGACGTGCCGGCCGGCCAACCGGTCTCCTGGCTGGTGGGAGTTTCCTGCTCAGGCCGGGCTGGAGGCTGTAGTCCGTCCAAAGGTTTGATTCCTATGGGCCAACCTTTCGGCCAGCGAGGTGTCCAGCGCCCCGGGCGTCGCACGCCAGCGCCAGTTGCCTTGTGCCACACCCGGCCGGTTGAAACGCGCCTCTGACCCCAGTTCGAGCAGGTCCTGCAGTGGGGCCACCGCCAGTCGGCACACGGAGGCCCAGGCAGTTCGGACCATGGCGTCGGCCACCCGCTCATTCGACAGCCCCAGGTAATCCTGGCAGCGGCGTCGGATCGCCGGGTCGGCGGTCTCATACCAGCCCCGGGTCGTATCGTTGTCGTGGGTCCCAGTATAGACCACGCTGTCCCAGCGATGGTTGTGCGGCAGATAGGGGTTGTCGGCGCCACCGTCGAAAGCGAACTGAAGCACATTCATCCCCGGCAGCCCGAACTGCTGGCGAAGCGACACCACCCCTGGCGTCATGACGCCGAGATCCTCAGCGATCAGCGGCAAGGCGCCCAACGCCGATTCGATCGCCCGGAACAGGGCTGCCCCTGGCCCGGGCTGCCACCTGCCTTTGACCGCACTCGGCTCCTCGGCCGGGATCTGCCAGAAGGCCTCGAAGCCTCGAAAATGATCGAGGCGCACCACATCCACCCACTCGAGGGTACGGCGCAGACGGGCAATCCACCAGGCGAAGTCGTTCGTCTGCATCCGGTCCCAGCGGTAGATGGGGTTGCCCCAACGCTGGCCATCCTCGGAGAAGTAGTCGGGCGGTACGCCACCAACCACCTGCGGCTGGCCGGTGTCATCCAGCTGAAACACTTCGGGCTGCGCCCAGACATCGGCGCTATCGTGGGCCACGTAGATGGGCAGGTCGCCGATGATCAGGATTCCCGCTTGCCGGCACTGATCCCGCAGAGCCTGCCACTGCCTGTCGAACACAAATTGGCAGAAGCGATGCCGGTCGATCTGCTCCGCCATTTCTCGCCTGGCGGTTTCAAGGGCTTCCGGCTGCCTTTGTCTCCAATCGACCGGCCACTGATCCCAGGCGCGGCCCGACTGCTGATCCTTGAGCGCCATGAACAGGGCGAACGGCTCCAGCCAGTCCGCCTGCCGCGCCAGGTACGCTTCGTATTCGGCCAGCAGGCCCTTACCGGCGCGCTGGCGGAAGGCAGCATGGGCCTGGCGCAGGGCGTGGTCCCGCTGCCGGATGACCGTCTCATAATCCACCCGATCCGGTGGTCCGGCATCCAACGCCAGGGCCGACCGCGGCAACAATCCGGCTTGGTGAAGCTGGTCCAGGCTGATCAACAGTGGATTGCCGGCAAAAGTGGAAAGAAGTTGGTAGGGGGAATCGCCAAAGCCGGTCGGGCCGATCGGCAGGATTTGCCAGGCGCCACACCCAGTGCTGGCCAGCCAGGCGACCCACTCGCTGGCCGATGCTCCTAGATCGCCGATGCCATAGCCGCCCGGCATGGCGGTAGGGTGCAGCAGCACGCCGCTCAGTCGACGATCAGGCAGCACTGGCCGTCATCGATCGTGGGTTGCAGCAACCGAATCCAGGGCGTCCACCACGGCATGCCTCGCTGTCACCCCGGGCTTCGGCGTCAACCCTCGAGCTTTTCCTCGAGCGCCTCGGTCAAGGCCGGCAACACTTCGTACAGGTCACCTACAACACCGAAGCGGCACAGTTTGAAGATCGGAGCATCCGGATCGGTGTTGATGGCGACGATTATTTTGGCCGTGCGCATGCCGGCCAAATGCTGGATCGCACCCGAGATGCCGCAGGCGATGTACAAGTCTGGCGAGACCACCTTGCCGGTTTGGCCGACCTGGTTTGCGTAGGGAACGTAGCCGGCGTCGACCGCGGCCCGACTGGCGCCTACGGCCGCCCCCAGCGCGGAGGCAAGATCCCCAACAAGTTTGAAGCCCTGGTGGGCCCGCCAAATCTCGCGCTCCTTGTCGTCGGTGATTTCAGCCGGCGGCTGGAGTGCCGGGTTGTTGGCCATGCCGCGACCGCCCGAGACGATGATGGCAGCGTCCGTCAGGCTGACCTGCCCTTCGGCCTGGCGCACCCCTAGAACCTCCGTCAGCGCCGCCGGCACGTCCGCCGCCAGCCGCTCCGCTTGCCCCTGGGCGGACTCATCGGGCGCCGGTGCCGTGAACGCCCGGCTGCGCAACGTGAAGATGGCCGGTCTAGCAGCTGGGATTTCGACATGCGCCAGCAGTTTGCCGGCATAAATAGGTCGTGTCGCCAGCAGGCGCTCCCCCTCCACCTGGAATTCGGTGACGTCAGGCGCAACGGCCGTCTCTAGATCAACCGCCAGCATGCCGGCCAGATCGCGCGTCCGGCTGGTGTCCGGCATCAAGAGCAGTTCGGCGTCGGCCAGCGCCGGCGCCAGCGCAGCTGCCACCCTTTCCGGCTCAAAGTGCGCAAGCGAAGCATCCTCGATATAAAGGCTGGTACCGGCGCCGTAGGCAAAAGCCAGGTTGGCCAAGGCCTCGACCTGGCTGCCGACGACAATGGCAACCACCTCACCGCCGAGCTGCTCGGCCAGCTGCCTGGCGGCGCCGATGGCTTCCCAAGACACGGGCAGAGCCGCGCCCTGGTTGTGATCGAGGTAGACGTAAATTCGATGGGCCATCAGATCACCTTCTCCTCGATCAGACGCTGCGCCAGACGACGGCCCTTTTCGGCCGCGCTTTCCCCATCGATGAATTCGCAGGTAGTTTCGACTTTGGCCGGCTGGGTAATCGACGGCCAGATGACCCGGGGCTCCAAGGCGGCCTCGAGCCCAAGGTCGGTCGCGCCCCAACTCGGGATCTCGGCCTTCGACGCCTTGCGGATCCCCATGAACGACGGATAGCGCGGTTCATTGATTTCTTTGACTACACTGACAACCGCCGGCAGCGGGCTGCCGACGATCTGGCGGCCCTCCTGCAGCAGGCGGACGACCTGCAGCTTGCCGGCCGACGGATCGAGCTCCTCGATGGCCGCCACCTGGCTTAGCAGCGGCCAGCCCAGATGGCGGGCCGTCTGGGCGAAGGTCAATCCGGCGGCGCTGTCGACGGAGGCGCGGCCAAAGAAAACCAGGTCCACCTCACCTATCTTGCCGACCGCCATGGCCAGCGCCACCGACACTACGCCCACATCGGCCCCTTCGAACGCCTGATCGTGGATGAGAACGGCCTCGTCAGCACCCATCGCCAGGGCCTGCTTGAGCACCTCTTGGGCCCGCTCCGGGCCCAGACTGATGGCAGTTACAGTTCCGCCATGGGCCTCTTTGGTCTTAATGGCTTCCTCGACGGCGTACTCGTCCCATGGATTGAGCACGAGTGGGGAGTCCCCCCACGAGACGCGGCCGTCCTCCACGGTGACGGTCGCAGCTGTATCAGGTGTCTGCTTGACGCAAACCACGATCTTCAATGCCGGCCTCCTTGTAGCCTTTGTGATCTGCCGTTGTCGGGCTAGGCGACGGGGATCGCCTCACTGGTCTCAGCTTGCCACAGCTCGGGGTCGTAGGCCGGCAGCTCACTGCGGAGCTCAGCATCATCACGCAGTCCGAGCGCATAGCCGGCCTGGATCAGGGTGTGGATTTCACTCGTGCCTTCGTAGATGATTGCGCCGCGGGCGTTGCGCAAGTAGCGCTCGACATCGTACTCATTGCTGTAGCCGTACGCGCCATGCACCTGGATTGCTTCCGAGGCCGCCTCAAAGGAGGCATCGGTGGCAAACCACTTGGCCATCGACGTTTCTTTGGTATTGCGCAGCCCCTGGTTCTTGCGCCAGCCGGCCTGCAAATACAGCAGTCGCGCCATTTCATAACTCTGGCTCATCAGAGCGATTTTCTGCTGCACCAATTGGAATTGGGCGATAGGGCGCCCAAACGCCTCGCGCTCCTTGGCGTAGCGGACGCTGGCATCGCGCGAGGCCCGGATCAAACCGGTGGCCCCGGAGGCGACGGTGTAGCGGCCGTTGTCGAGGCACGACATGGCGATCTTGAAGCCTTCGCCCTCTTCCCCAATACGGTTTTCGACCGGAACGCGCACATCCTGGCAGTTAACCCAACCGGTTGAGCCTGCCCGTACGCCCAGCTTGCCGTGAATGTCCCCCGAGGTGACCCCTGGGCGATCGGTCTCCAGCAGGAAAGCCGAAATGCTGTTGTGGCTGTCGTCTGAGTCGGGATCGGTCTTGGCGAACCACAGCATGTTATGAGCCTTGGTGGCCAGGGAGATCCACATTTTCTCGCCATTGAGGAGGTAGGCATCGCCGTCGCGACGGGCCGTGGAACGCAAGGCGGCAACATCCGAGCCGGCGCCGGGCTCGGTCAGACAGAATCCGGCATAGCGTTCACCGCGCGCCTGCGGCACCAGGAATCGCTGCTTCTGGTCCTCGGTACCCCATTGCAGCAGACCCATGCTATTCAGCCCCATGTGGACCGACATCACCACCCGCAGGGTCGTGTCG